>JALQSZ010000009.1 GCA_023264135.1 Acidimicrobiales bacterium | reverse complement strand
CTTCGTGGCCGAAGTCTTCACCGGCATGCCGGGCATCTTCGTTCCTGTCGAAGACACCGTCGATTCGTTCGAACAGCTCGTCAACGGCGACCTCGACGATCTTCCGGAACAGGCATTCCTCAACGTCGGCGATGCCGACAGCGCTCGTGCCAAGGCACGCGAACTCGAGGCCAACGCCTGATGCCTCTGGCCGTCGAACTCGTTTCTCCCGAGCGCACGTTGTTCTCGGGTGACGCCACCATGGTGCGTGCGCGCACCGTGGGTGGTGGCGATATCGCGTTCCTCGCTGGCCACGCGCCCTTCGTCGGAGCGCTTGCGATTGCCACGGTTGAGATCACCCTTGCCGAAGGTGGCAGCGAAAAGGCCGCCGTGCACGGTGGCTTCATTGAGGTCAGCGATGACCACGTGAAGATCCTTTCCGACCTTGCGGAACTCTCCTCGACCATCGATGTCGAGCGTGCACGCAAGGCCCAGGAAAAGGCGCAAGCCGCTGTGCAAAACGGTGACGACGACGAAGCGATCGCTGCGTTGGCTCGTGCTTCGGCCCGTCTCGTGGCGGTCGAGCAGTTCCACTAAATCGTTGGCACGAACATTTTGAGTAACCGTGTGGGGCGCCTTTGGGCGCCTCACACGCGTCCGGCTCGCACCTCAGTAGTGTTTGGGCTCGTTTGATCGGCGTGGGAGACGTGATGAGTATCAACCTGCTGATCCTTGGACTCGCAACGACGATCTCGCCGTTGTTCATCATTGCTGCAGTCGTGATGATGTCAGAGTCGGAAAAAGTACGAAGCTCCTGGGCCGCTGCCTGTGGGTGGGCCGTCTCCATTGGGGTGTGCTGCGCTGCGATGGTGGTGGTGAGTGGAGCGGTGCACGACTCTGGTTCCGCTCATCGCAAACATTGGTGGCTTGGTGCAATCGACCTTGCGATTGGTCTGGTCGTTGCGTTCTTTGCGATCCGCGAATTCCGTCGGTCGCGAAGTGACACCGCTCGTGAATTTCCAAAGTGGATGAACCGCGTTGGCACAATGTCGGTGTTCACGGCGTTTGGTCTCGGCCTTTTTCTTCCAGCCAATGTTCTGTCCTATGCCGCAGGCAACGAAATCGTGCAGCAGCATTTTCATAACCCACAGAAGTGGGTTGCTGTGGCGCTGTATATCGCTATTGGATCGCTACTTGAATTGCTTCCGGTGCTCTATCTCACCGTCCGGCCCAAGAGTCGCGAGCGGGTGTTGGAGATTTGGCACCGATGGCTCGATAGTCACTGGCAACAAGTCCTTGTGGGCCTGTTCGGAATGATCTCGGTCTTCCTGATCGTGAAGGGCGTCGTCGCGATCATCCGATCGTGAATGCCTAACTTTCGATGACGATGTTCTCGATGCCGATCGCTGGTTCGGGATAGGTCATATTGAGAGACTCAAGTTTGTCGATCAGCAACTGCGAAATCACAAGGTTGCGATACCACTTGCGATCGGACGGGATCACGTACCAGGGCGCACTTTTGGTTGACGTCTCCGAGATCGCCTGTTCGTAGGCCTTTGTGTAGGCATCCCAATGGGCGCGCTCGGCGACGTCTCCGTGCTCGAACTTCCAGTGTTTGGCGGGGTTGTCGAGCCGTTCTTGCAACCGCGCGCGTTGTTCATCCTTTGAAATATGGAGAAACAGCTTCACGATGGTCGTGCCTTCATCGGCGAGCATCTGCTCAAAGCCGCGGATGTGTTCGTAACGACGTTCCCAAACCTTCTTCGGTACGAGATCATTCACGCGAACGACAAGCACATCTTCGTAATGGCTTCGGTTGAAAATGACGATCCGACCATTGCGGGGTGTGTGTTCATGCACACGCCATAAGTAATCGTGAGCAAGCTCAACGTCGTTCGGCCGTTTGAAATCTTTGACCTTTACGCCAACGGGATTAATCGTTCGGAACACATGCTTGATCGTTCCGTCTTTGCCCGATGTGTCCATGCCTTGCAGCACGATGAGGAACTTGTGTTTCGATTCGGCGTACAGCATTCCTTGGAGATCAGCGAGTCGTTCATTGAGCGCGGGAAGAAGCGCGGCGCCTTGTTGTTTGTCGCCGTTGAATCCGTCGGTCGTGCTTGTTGACCATTTATTGAGGTCGACCTTCGAATCGGGTTTCACTCGAAACTCTTCGGGATCGATTCGATTGAGCGTCATGTGTTGTCCTTCTGTCCGCCGCGCCGACGACCCACCATCATTCCGAGTGAACGGGCCGCGTCATTGAGTGTGGGCTTCGGTTCGTCTCTTGCGCTGTCGGCAGCTGTCGTAGCGGATTGCGAAGTGGTGCGGCCGGTGACTTTGGCGAGACCAGTTCCGACGACCTTGCCGGCTTTGCGGCCATGCGCTTCGAACCGATCACCTCGAGCCGAATCGGCATCTTTGGCGCCGCGTTCGATGCCCCGGGCGGTGTTGAGGCCGAGCGAGAGGATGACGAAACCGCTCCAAACGGAGAGCAGGAACAGCCCGATGGTCCAGGCCCAACCGGCATCGGTCCGAGGGGTGCTGAGCAACATGAACAGCACGATGACAACGAGAACGCCAACGAAGAGCGCAAGGCCGGCGGCAATCCAGAACATGACATCGCGCCAGAACGGCGGACCGTAGGCACGCAAGGTGCTCGAGCGCTTTTGCCGGGAACGCGACGAGGGGGCCACGGAAGAACCGTAGCCCCCTCGATCGGAGTGTTCAGGTTGTACGTGAATCAGTCGAGATCGAGATGCAGCATCTTGATGGCGTTGCCACGGATGATCTTGTAGAGCGACTCGTCGTCGAGATTGACGGCCATTTCACGAATGAACTGTTCGGTGTCGGGCCACGTGGAGTCTGAATGGGGGTAATCGGTTTCGAACGTGACGTTGTCGATGCCGATGTCTTCGAGATTCTTGAGGCCGAAGTTGTCGCGGAAGAAGCAGGCATAGACCTGACGACGGAAGTAGAACTCCGGCGGTTCACTCACGATCGCCGGATCGAATGCCCAACCGCGGAATTCCTTCCAGACGCTGTAGGCACGCTCAAGGAAATACGGAATCCATCCCATTTGTGCTTCGGAGTACGCCAACTTGATGTTGGGGAAGCGGGGGAGGATGCCGGAGAAGATCCAGTCGGCCATCGAGGCCATGCCCTGGTTGAAGCTCAGCGTTGCCTGCACAGCAGCCGGAGCATCAGGTGAAGTCGCAGGCATGCGTGAGGAAGAGCCGATGTGCATGTTGATCACCGTTTCGGTGTCGTTGCATGCCTGGAAGAACGGCTCCCAGTAGCCCGAGTGAATCGTGGGCAGACCAAGGAAGTGCGGAACTTCTGAGAAGCACACGGCGTGCACGCCGCGTGCAGCGTTGCGGTACACCTCGGCAGCGGCGAGTTCGGCATCCCACATCGGAACGATGATGAGTGGGATGAGGCGACCCTTGCCAGCACCGCCACACCATTCTTCAACCATGAAGTCGTTGTAGGCCTGCACGCAAAGCAGCGCGAGTTCTTTGTCTTTTGCTTCGGCGAAGGTTTGTCCGCAGAAGCGAGGGAACGTGGGAAAGCACAACGACGCTTCGGTGTGGTTGGCGTCCATGTCGGCAAGACGCGCGGTTTGATCCCAGCATCCCTTGCGCATTTCTTCATACGTCACCGGAAGCATCGTGCGATCTTCAACATCGAATCCCACTGCGGTGATGATGCGTCGCATCGGCACCTTGATGTCCTCGTAACACCAGAAGTCTGCGAACTTTCCACCAGTGCTGTTGTTCTCGACAATGTCGAACGAATAGTTCATGCCGTCGAACTTGAGGTTGTCGACGCGCAAGCGCTCGAGACGCGGGCCAACATCGAGGTACTTCTTCGGAAGTCGACTGGTCCAGACATCGGCGGGTTCGATGATGTGATCATCGACAGAAACGATCTTCGGAATGACGCGCTTGGTGTCAGGCGAAGCGGGATTGGGAGCGGTGATGGTCATGGCTCTCCTCGAGGGCACTGGTGTCGGGGCTCGTCCCCGCTCCGAGGACTCTAGGACAAAACCTGACGACCCGTCAGGTTTTGCGTGAATCGATGACGTGACCTTCGTCGCTGCCGCCGCTCAACCTGACCAATCACTGATTGAGGGCCTACGATCGCCCCTCCGGAGCGGTTGTTCCCCCCTACACGGAGTCCCCATGGATCTGAACTTCACACCGGCCGAAGAAGCCTTCCGGGCCGAGGCCCGGGCCTGGCTCGAGGCCAATGTCCCGGTCGGTCTCCCTTCCGGCGACACCGCCGAAGGCTTTGCTCTCCACGTTGAGTGGGAAAAGAAGCTGTTCGACGCTCGTTGGTCAGTGGTGTCGTGGCCCGAGGAATACGGCGGCCGCGGTGCATCGCTGTGGGAGTGGCTCATCTTTGAAGAGGAGTACTACCGCGCAGGTGGTCCTCAGCGCGTCACGCAGAACGGCATCTTCCTTCTTGCTCCCACCATTTTTGAGTTCGGTACCGAAGAACAGAAAGCGCGATTCCTTCCGCGCATGGCCGCAGCCGATGATCTCTGGTGTCAGGGATGGTCTGAACCCGACGCTGGTTCCGATCTTGCGGGCATTAAGAGTCGCGCCGCTCGCGACGATGAACGCGGTGGCTGGGTGATCAACGGTCAAAAAACGTGGACAACTCGCGGCGCGTTCTGCAATTGGTTGTTCGGTCTCTTCCGCACCGATCCCGACGCCGCGCGTCACAGCGGCATGACCTATCTCATGGTTCCGCTTGAAACTCCGGGCGTGACGGTTCGTGGTGTCGAGCGTCTTGATGGTGACGAAGGTTTCGCTGAAGTCTTCTTCGACGATGTGTTCGTTCCCGATGATTTGGTCTTGGGCGGCGTGAACGAAGGTTGGGGTGTTGCGATGGCAACCACCTCTTCCGAACGTGGCCTCACGTTGCGTTCGCCCGGTCGTTTCTGTGCTGCGGCGGATCGTCTTGTTGATCTCTGGAAGCGTCAAGCCGCTGCCGGTGAACATCCAGAACGCGTTGAGTCGATGCGTGATGATGTTGCGCAGTCATGGATGGAAGCCGAGGCCTATCGCCTTGCCACCCTCGCCGATGTCACCGGCCTCGTGAACGGCGTGTCGCAAGGTGCGCGTTCAAGTCTCACGAAGATCTTCTGGTCGGAACTCGACGTCAATCTGAATGAGACCGCGCTCCGTCTTCTTGGTCCTGCCGCTGAACTCATCGAGACCTCACCCGCCGCGGTTGACGGTGGCGCCTGGATGAAGGGTTTCGAGTTCGCTCTTAGCGGTCCGATTTACGCGGGCACCAATGAAATTCAACGCAACGTCGTCGCCGAGCGCGTGCTCGGGCTACCCCGGAAGTAGGCCGAGATGCATTTCGCTTTCACCGAAGATCAACTGCTGTTCCGCGACACGGTTGCCGAGTTCTTTGCCAATGAATGCCCACCGGAAAAGGTGCGCTGGTCGTGGGACGACGAAGTCGGTCGCGACGCGTCGACCTGGGCCGCACTTGCTGAAATGGGCGTGATTGGTCTCACCGTTCCCGAAGCCTTTGGCGGAATGGGAATGAACGAGATCGACCTGCTTCCGATCCTCACCGAAGCTGGCCGTTACGCCTATCCAGCTCCGCTGGTGGAAACCGTTGCCGTTGTTGCCCCGCTACTTGCTGAGTCGGCGCCGAGCGAGATCGCTGAAAAGTGGCTGCCAGGAATCGCCGACGGTTCTGTCATTGCCACGGTGGAACTCGACGGTCAGCCGTTCGTCAACGACATGCATATTGCGAACCTTCTCATCGCTCAGCGCGGCGATCGCCTCTTTGCCGTTCCCGGCGAAAATGTGCGCTCGACTGCGCAGGTGTCGGTTGATGGCGCCCGTCGACTGTTCAGCGTCGAATGGGATGAAGCCGATGCGGAACTCATTGCCTCAGGCGAAGCCGGAGTGCAAGCGGCAAATCGGGCATTCGATCGCGGTGCTGCGGCAACAGCGGCGATGCTGGTTGGATTGTCCGAACAAATGATTGCCATGACGGTTGCGTACGTTGTCGACCGTAAGCAGTTCGGCGTTCCGATTGGAAGTTTCCAAGCGGTGAAACATCACTTGGCCGATGCTGAACTCAAAGTGTCGTTTGCACGGCCAGTGGTGTGGGCGGCCGCCTACGGATTGGCGACGAACTCAGACGAGGTCGCTCGCGAAGTGTCGATGGCGAAATGTTTCGCGTCGGATGCTGCCGAGGTTGTTGCTCGTAAGGCACTGCAAACTCACGGCGCAATCGGCTACACCACCGAACACGATCTTCACTTCTGGTTGAAGCGTTCGTGGGCCCTTGCCTCAAGTTGGGGCGATGCGCTGTGGCACCGTCGTCGCGTCGCGCACATCCTTCTCGATAACTGATCTCGTGCCATCTGAATCGGTTGCGTCGCTCGTTTCGCGCTGTCTGCGTGCCGTCGGCGCGACTCGTGCATTCGCTGCACCGGGTCACGACCTCGACGCTCTTGAGGGGCTTGCACTCATCCCTGTAGCGAGTGAAGCCGCGGCAATCGCGTTGGCTGATGCCGATGGAAGACTTTCGACTGCTCCTGATGTACGTCCGGGCGTTGCCTTACTTCCAGGTCGTCGAGTGCGATTGTCCTCGCAACCCGGTGAGGAAACGCAATCACTTTCAGTCGCAGTCGAAGATCTTCCTGCGGCAATTGCCGGTTGGTCATTGGGTCGTGTGTTTGGTGCGGTTGAAATCGAACTTCCTTCCGACCTGTTCGCTGAAGCACCGGAAGGTGCACAACCACTCGTACTTCAACGCAGCGATCAACTTCTGCGCCTTTCCGCAGGGCTTGCTGATTTCCGCACGATGATCGTTGTTGGTCCCGGTGTACTGCGCGACGGAGCCGGGGCCGATGTCGCCGATTTCGTGACGCGTTCTGGTGCTGGGGTGATGACCACAATGGGAGCGATCGGTGTTGTTCCGTTCGATCACCCGGCCTGGTGTGGCGTTGTTGGAATCCAGGCCGATGACCCCGCATTAGGTGGGCTTGATGAATGCGAGCTCGTGATCGCTGTCGGGGTCGACGACGATGAACTCGGAGAATCGCTGCCGATCAATGCCCAGCTACTCGAAGTCGAACCTTGGCATCTGCCGTTCTTAGCGACCGATTGGCCCGCGATCGAAGCGCACGCTGATCGTTCGTCACTTGTCGAAGCATGCGCCGCGGTATTCGGTGACTATCGGGAGGCAACCGGTTCGCCGCTTCATCCGGTTCGCGCTGTGCTCGATGTCTTCGACGCCATCGACAGTGATGTGCAGGTTTTTGTCGAAGCAGGTCCCGCGGGGTTGTGGTTCGCTCGTGGCGTGGTGCCAGTTCCAATGGGGCGGGTACTGGTTCCGGCTCGATCTGCCGACGGTTTTGCTGTGGCAGCCGCGATCATCGCCGCACTTGATGGCACTCGCTCGGTTGCCATCACGACGCCAGGTGGAGCACTCGAAAACGAATTGCTTGATGTCGCGGCCTCGCTCAACCTTGCGATCGTGGTTGAACACTGGGGTGACGATGTTGACGGGGGCGAACCGTCGCAGCATCGATCGAATCTGGTTGCCGCTATGAACGATTCGGGCGTGAGCGTCACTGGAGTTGCTGTTGATCTCGCAGCAGCTGCCGAACTGGTTGAGCTTGCCGGCCCCGTCGTGGCCTGGCCAACGTTTAACTAAACGCCATTCACGTTCACAAAACGCAACCGGGGGCCGACCGTGTGGTCGACCCCCGGGTACTACACAACGTTGGTGGGTTGATCAGCCGCCGATCGGAAGATCAATGCCACCGGGAAGCGAGATGGTCTTGCACTCGCAGAATGCTTCGATGCCTTCGGGGCCAAGCTCGCGGCCAACGCCGGAGTTCTTGAAGCCACCGAACGGGCCGTTGAAGTCCATACCCTGTGCGGTGTTCACGCCGAAGGTGCCGGTGCGAACCTTGCGAGCAACGTTGATGCCCTTTTCGATGTCGGAGGTGTAGCACGCTCCGGCAAGGCCGTAATCGTTGTCGTTCGCAATAGCGATGGCATCTTCGAGGGTGTCGTACTTAATAAGCGACAACACTGGGCCGAAGATTTCTTCGCGGGCGATGGTCATGTCGTTGGTGACATCGGCGAAAAGCGTGGGGGACACGAAGTGACCCTTTGCTTCATCGGGACGTCCGCCACCGACAACAACGGTTGCGCCTTCAGCCTTGCCCTTGGCGATGTATCCCTCGACACGCTCGCGCTGACGCTCGGCGATGAGTGGTCCACACATGTTCTCGGGGTTGGCCGGGTCGCCAGCAACCTGCGATGCAACAGCGGCACCGAGGGCGTCGCGGATTTCGTCGTACTTGCTGGCCGGAGCAAGAACGCGGGTGAGCGCAACACACGCCTGACCGTTGTTCATGAGGCCACCCTGAATGATGTGGCCGACTGCCTCTTCGATGTTGGCGTCGTCGCAAATGATTGCGGCGGACTTTCCACCAAGTTCGAGGGTGCAGCGCTTGAGTTGCTCGCCGCAAATGGCGCCGATCTTGCGACCAGCAGCGGTCGAACCGGTGAAGCTGACCTTGTTCACGTCAGGATGACGCACGAGGTACTCGCCAACCTCGCGGTCGGCCGGAACGATGTTGATGACGCCGGCAGGAACGCCAGCTTCGATGAGTACCTCGGCGAAGAGGTTGGCATCGAGCGGGGTTTCCGGAGCGGGCTTCAGCACGATGGTCGAACCCGATGCAAGCGTCGGTCCAACCTTGAGCGTGGTGATGAACAGCGGCACGTTCCACGGAATGATGCCGGCGCAAACACCGACTGGTTCACGTCGAACAATGATCTGACCACCGAGTGCGCCGTCGCGACGCTCTTCGAATGGGAAGTTCAGTGTGTGCTGTGCGAAGGAGTTGAGCACCATCGTTGAGGACAGCACCTGTCCGAACATCGAGAAGTAGTACGGCGCACCAACTTCGCTGGTGATGAGGTTGGTGAACTCTTCCTGGCGAGCAGTGAGGAGTTCGGCGACCTTTGCCAGTAGCGCTGAGCGCTCTTGTGGCGTGTAGTCCGCCCACGGGCCAGTGAGTGCGGCCTTTGCGGCAGCAACGGCGCGATCCATGTCGGCATTGGTGGCGACCGGAACAGAACCAATGACCTCTTCGGTGGTCGGCGAGAGCACCTTGAGTGTTTCGTTCCCCGCGGGTTCGACCCACTCGCCCCCGATGAAGAACTTGTCGTACGTCAGCATGACTTCCCCTTCTCGTCACCCGGATCGGCCGGGCGCTCAGGGGGGTGAATCTATCGGCCCACGAGGGACTTGGCCTATCGAACGACCGCTGGGGCTACTTGGCAGAGATCGGCTCGATCTTGCCCGAGTTCAAGTCGTTGACAACACGGAGTGCATCGCCAATTTCCACGAAATTCACACCCACGATCGTGGGGAATTTCCCTCGTTGGGTCATGCAGTCCTGCACTCGAGGCATGAGCACGTCGTAGGCATTGACGGCCTTGGCTTCGCCGATGGTGGGCGCGGCGCCAGCAGGAGTCACCCAGTGGTTGATCTGGAAGAGCGGGGAAGCTGGAGTACCTCGGTTGGGCGCACAACTGGGAACGCCGATCCAGTCTTTGGTCCATTGATCGGTTCCGTCAGGGCCGGGAGCCGTGGCCGGAATCGGACCAGTCACTGTTTGGGTGCCGGTGTACTTCGGCGAACCGGGGGCGTAGAGCTCCGAGTCTTTGCGGAAGGTGAATGGTGTGTCTTGGAAAATGCCGTAGCCGCGCACATTCCACGCTGGGGGAGCACCACTGAATTCGGACACCATGATGATGTTGCGCTTCGAATCAATGAGTTGACCGAGTGTCGGCATTGGTGCATTGGGGTCGTACTCGAGAACGCGATCGAGCACCTTGGCTTCGCGCATTGCTTTCTCGGTGTCGGCCTTTGAGACGTAATCGCCGATGAACCAGATGATGACGTTGTCAGGGTTGTTGATCAGGAACTGGCGAACGTACCCGAGCGCCGTTGTGAACTTGGTCGCGCCGTATTCGCAATAGACGTGACACAAATACACGTCACGGAGGTTGGGATCGACCTTGATTTGCGATTGCAACTGCTTGGCTTTGAGTTGTTGCTCGTTCGAATATTGATCATCTTGATTGACGGGGTTCACCGTGAGTTCAGCGACGCTGTCAGTAATAACCGTGTTCGCTCCCGTGACGTTCACGGTGGTGGGGATTCCGTAATGCGTCTTGACCAGCAGCGCACGAACACCAAAATCCAACTGAGCAGGAATGCTCTTGGTTTGTTCGTAGAACAGCCAGCCAGGATCTGCTGCGGTCGACATCGCGTTGTGGGCGCCAAGAAATGCCACTTCGTTCAATGGCTTGTCGCACAACTCCGCGAAACCGTTGCACTTTCGTTGTTCGTTCGCAGTGGATTTTGAGCGCGCCCCGGAAGTTGTGAACCACGCTCCAATGCCGATCGCAAAAAGCAGGGCCACCGTCGCCAACGCGATTCGGGTAATCGGACTGCGCAATCGAACGTTCTTGACGTCGGCCATGATCGCTTTGCGCGTCGAAATCGATGATTGTCGACCGACGATCGAAAGGAGTTGCGAGGCTCCGACGTATGCCAACACAGCGCCGACAACGATTACCGCCAGTGGAATAACGGTTTCTCGTTCCACCACGATGATGAGGCCGATCGCCATGAGTAGCGACGCATGAACGATTCGACCGCGTTGCGATGTCGGCTTGTGGCGTTCGATTGCTGCTCGCATTCGGTCGATGACCGACTTCACTGTGACTACTTCACCATGAGGTGTTGTTGCTGTTCCAAATGCACACAGCACAACACCAATTCCAATAATCCAAATTGCGTAGAGCCGGTAATCGCTCACAAAGAATTCCGTCGCCGCGACGAGCGCCCGTTCGGTGTCGGGGTCATTTGCGTAAGAACCGGCGACAATCGGAGCGATCGTTGCAATCGCAAACATGACGACACCGCTAAAAGCTGCGGAAATTCCTAGAGCAAACGTTGACCGATGACGGTTGGTGTCAAGCGCAACGGTTCCGAATGCGAAAAGTGCTGCGGCGATGAGGAGGCCGATGCCAGCAAGAGTCAACTTCTCGGCGATTCTCCAGAGACCTAGACCTCGGGTGTGGTCGCCAATTTTGACGAGTAGTTCATTCGTTCCCGTCGGAATTGCATTCGCAAGGTCTGGGTTTGTTGCCTGGAGGCTTCCCGAAAGCACGTTGAGGCTTTCGCTGAGATTGATGACTTCGACATTGCCGCTTCGAGTGAAGAGATAGTCGTGTCCGGTGTCGAGCGCTCTTCGAAAGATCGACCGAAAAGCAGGTGTCTGCAAGATCGGATCAAGCGCCGATCGGATAATCGTTCGAAATGAAGCAATGTTTGAAGGGCCAGCGTTCACAATCGCATTTGTGATTTCGTCGGCGAGTTTGGCCCGCACCGCCTGTGAATCCAGAACCCGCTCGGCCCGTTCCGCAAAGCGGGCAGAGTCGAACACGGTCATTCGTGTCCAAACTGATGTCACTCCCAAGGTGAATGTGAGAAAGAACATCACTGCGCACGCAATTGAACCGATGTGGCGTGCGGTTCGCTTCGTGGACCGTCGGTTGTGTTGCTCGCTTGCCGACGCAGTCATCACATGAACCTTTGATGGTGGACGAAGAGACTTTGCCACAACTCCGGTTCTGTCTCGCGGGTGGGGCCTTCAGCAGGAGCCCAGCGTGTTTGGCAGGATGGAGGCTCCGCTGTCCGGCGGAATCGAAAGGAATCTGATGCAGCTCGGCATGGTCGGTCTTGGGCGAATGGGTGCCAATCTCGTTCGCCGTCTTGTTCGTGATGGCCACACCTGCGTGGTGTTCGATGTCGATGCCGCAGCGGTGACCTCCCTGGCGGCAGAAAGCGACGCAATCACCGGCGCAACTGATCTCGCCGACTTCGTCTCGAAGCTCGAGGTGCCCCGCGCTGCATGGGTCATGGTTCCTGCGGCGTACGCAGGCGGCACAGTGAATGATCTCGCTGCACTGATGGAATCAGGCGACATCGTGATCGACGGTGGCAATACCTATTACCGCGACGACGTTGATCGAGCCGAGGCACTTGCGCCAAAGGGCGTTCACTACGTGGACGTTGGCACAAGCGGTGGCGTCTTTGGTCTTGATCGCGGGTTCTGTCTCATGATCGGCGGCGAGGACGACATCGTCACGCATCTCGAACCAATCTTCCGAACAATTGCTCCTGGAGTTGGCGACGCCGAACGTACGCCGGGCCGGACTGGTGACTTCACTCCCGAAGAACAAGGTTGGTTGCATTGCGGGCCGGCGGGTGCTGGGCACTTTGTGAAGATGGTGCACAACGGCATCGAATACGGACTCATGGCGGCGTATGCCGAAGGCCTCAACATTCTCAAGCACGCCAATGCAGGCAAACTCGCTCGCGACAATGACGCGGAAACCACGCCGTTGCGCGAGCCGAAGTATTACCAATACGACATCGACATTGAATCCGTTGCTGAAGTGTGGCGCCGCGGAAGCGTTGTGGCTTCATGGCTTCTCGATCTCACGGCTGCTGCGTTAGTGGAAGATCCGCAGCTCGACACGTTTGCTGGTCGAGTGAGCGATTCTGGTGAAGGTCGTTGGACAAGCCTTGCTGCCATCGACATTGGAGCACCAGCACCGATCTTGACCACGTCGCTCTATGAGCGCTTCACGTCGCGTGGTGAAGCGGATTACGCCGACAAGTTGCTGTCGGCCATGCGCAAGCAATTCGGTGGTCACGACGAGAAGCCGGCGAGTGGCAACTGATCCAGGCGCCGATGGCTCGGTTGTCGTTTCGACAATCGATGGCGTTGCCTCCGTAACGCTCGCCGCAGGACCAACGGCATTCTCCGTGATGCCGGAAGTCGGACTGGTCGGGGCATCGCTCACACATAAGGGCCGCGAGTACGTGAATTTTCACGGCGGTCCTGACGCGGCGCGAAACGGACACACCACCGGTGTTCCATTGCTCGCGCCGTGGGCCAATCGCCTGGCCTCGGAGTCCTATCGGATCGGTTCGAAATCGGTGGACCTCAGCGACCTTTCATTGCATCGAGACGAAAACGGACTTCCGATTCACGGTCTCTTTGTCGGTCGCTCGGGATGGGAATTGGTGTCGGTCAAAGCACAGGCGAGTTCTGCGGCGATGGTTGCGACATTCGACGCTTCGGCCGACGAAGCAGTCATGGCCGCGTTTCCGTTTCCCCATGAACTCTCGGTGGGATTCACGGTTTCTCCCGGTCGGCTCATGGTTTCCACCACGGTGACGGCAACCGGTCGTCGAGCGGTGCCGATCAGTTTCGGTTGGCATCCCTATTTTCAATTGCCTGATGTGGAGCGCGATCGAATCCGACTCGGGATGCCATCGCGCACGCGACTCGTACTCGATGATCGTGGGCTTCCGACTGGTGAGGAACACGCCGAACCGGCATCGATTGTGAAATTGGCGGGAACCTCGTATGACAACGCCTACCGATTAGGCGCTGATCGTCAGTTGTTGTTGGCATCGGGTCGACGTCGATTGACGGTCGTCTTCGATCGCAAGTACCCCTACGCGCAGGTGTATTCCCCAATGGGTGCAGACTTCATTGCCCTTGAACCGATGACCGCCGCAACGAACGCGCTCTGTCAAGGCACAACCCCGATGGTTGCGCCGGGTGAACGGTTTACCGCTCGCTTTGTTCTTTCTCTCACTTGAGTCCTAGGAGTTCCTATGTCTGATGCACCGCAGCCAATCGAGCAATCCAGTGAATGGTGGGAACTCGCCGCTCACCAAGCAGAAATCGCAGATGTGCATTTGCGCGACTTGTTTGCCTCCGATCCAACGCGTGGAGATCGCCTCAACATCGAAGTGGGCGATTTGTACGTTGACTATGCGAAGCATCGACTCACCGACGAAACGCTGAGCAAGTTGTTCGCGCTTGCTCGACGTGCCGATGTCGAGGGCTTACGCGACGCGATGTGGGCAGGCGATCACATAAACGTCACGGAAGATCGTGCGGTACTCCACATTGCGCTTCGTGCCCCCAAGGGAGTGGTGTTCACCGATGAAGGACACGATGTCGTTCCCGATGTGCACGAGGTGCTTGATCGCATGGCTTCGTTTTCGAATCGAGTGCGCTCAGGTGAATGGGTTGGCCATACCGGCAAGCGCATTCGCACCGTCATCAATGTGGGTATCGGTGGAAGCGATCTCGGTCCGCGCATGGCGCACGAAGCGCTGTTGCCGTACGCGCAAGAAAACATCGACGTTCGCTTCGTCTCAAACGTTGATGGCACCGAGTTCTATGAACTGACTCACGATCTCGATCCTGCCGAGACGTTGTTCATCATCGCCTCGAAGACCTTTACGACGCTCGAGACAATGACGAATGCCCACAGTGCGCGCGATTGGGCGCTTGCGTCGCTTGGGGACGATGCGGCAATTGCAAAGCACTTTGTCGCCGTCTCGACGAACGCAACTGAAGTCGAGAAGTTCGGCATCGATACCGACAACATGTTTGGTTTCTGGGATTGGGTTGGTGGCCGATATAGCTACGACTCGGCAATCGGTTTGTCGCTGATGATTGCAATTGGTCCCGACAACTTCACTGAAATGCTCGAGGGATTTCGACTCGTCGACGAACATTTCCGCACCGCGCCCATGGAGCGGAATCTTCCCTTCATCCTTGGACTTATTGGCGTTTGGTACAACAACTTCTTTGGTGCGCAAACGCTTGCAGTGCTTCCCTATAGCCACTACCTCGCGCATCTCACGCCGTATCTGCAGCAATTGGCGATGGAAAGCAATGGGAAGTCCGTCGATCGTTGGGGTCGCACAGTTGGAACGCAAACCGGCGAAATTGTTTGGGGTCAACCGGGCACGAATGGTCAGCACGCGTATTACCAACTCATTCATCAAGGGACGAAGCTGATCCCGGCAGATTTCATTGGGCTTGTGTCTCCTGCGCACGAAGTCGGTGGACACCAGGACATCTTCATGGCGAACTTTTTTGCCCAGCCTGAAGCATTGGCATTCGGTCGAACCGCAGAGCAAGTGCGAGCCGACGGAGTTCCTGAAGCACAAGTTGCAGCACGAACGTTTGCGGGCAACCACCCGACAACTTCGATCATGGTGCCCGAGCTTTCACCCAAGGTCCTTGGTCAGCTCATTGCCACCTACGAACACAAGACCTTCGTGCAAGGCGCGGTGTGGGGTATCGATTCGTTCGATCAGTGGGGTGTGGAATTGGGCAAGAAACTGGCCCAAGCGATTATCCCCGAACTGACTTCCGACGCCGCGCCCGCGCTTACGCACGACTCCTCGACGAGTGCGCTTATTCGTCGGTATCGCAAGGGTCGCGGTCGGTCCTAGGCCAAGCCCGGGACGTCGCTCCCGGGAGCGTGGCAGACTCCTCCGTCCACGGGCGAGGAGGCTGACGGATGAAGGTTCTGGGTATCGATATCGGCGGCACCGGCATCAAGGGTGCAGTTGTCGACACCAAGAAGGGTCA
>JALQSZ010000099.1 GCA_023264135.1 Acidimicrobiales bacterium | reverse complement strand
TGTCGCAAATTTTTGATGCCGTCGACGGGCCAGTCGACCCCGATGAACTCATCAACCGAATGACTGCGGCGATTATGCGCAGCATGGGTGTCCAGGAGTAACGAGTTCGAACTACGAGCTCACGACTGCAGTGTTGTTCGGGGTGCTCGCTGATTTGAGTCGACCGGCACCAATGGTGATGCCTGCAGCAACAATCACAAGTGCAGCGCCAACGAGATTGTCGACCAAGCGCTGCTTGCCAATATCGCTTGCTGCACTCACGGTGTACGCGTTCAGCAGCGCTGCGCATGGCGTGATGAGGATGTAATAGATCCATTGGCGTGGGCTGAACTTGGCGATGATTGCACCGACGCCGAACACCGCTCCGACGATGTAGAGGTTGACCGGCATCGGAATGCCCACGACGTCGGTGTACTTCGCGTGTCCCATGAGCGCCATGAGTCCCATGAGCGCAACGAGGCCAGCAAAGGTTCCGAGCACACGTTGAAGCGTGAGCTTCCACTCGATGTCGCTGCCAACTTGGGTAAGTACGAGGATCGTGGCGATGAAGAACGACCCAGAGGTTTGCTTGGGGTGATCGATGAAGTAGTACATCGCCACACCGGTCAAGACGCAGATCGTGATCGTGTAGTTGAGTGCTTCGCTACGCGGGTTTGGCTTGGGCTTTGGAAGATTGCGTTTGCGGAGGATGAAGTGCAGGAGCACGACAGGAACAATCGCGCCCACAAAGAAGAAGACGATGACCCACGTGAGGTAGGTGGTGTCGAGTCGAAGGTCGACCATCGCGTGATGCAAGGTGGTGGCACTCGAGCCTGATGATGCGCCGCCGCCAGCCGCTTTGGCTTTGCTTAAAGCGTCGGCGAAGGTCAGGCCGTTATTGGTGAGGATGGTTTTGAGTTGTCCAAGTTCCATGCGGGGAAGCCATGGAATCGGCGAAAGCATCGGCCAGGCCAAGAAGATCGGCACGAGCATCGTTGCGCGGTGCAGGCCAAAGAGCGAGAGACGGCCAACCATCAGCGTCATCAGAATCATCAAGACGGCACCGGTAATGGGCGAAAGGCCCGCAACAATTGCGAGCGGTGCAAGGAGCGCCGCAACTAGTGACGTGAGGATGCCAATGCGAAGGCCACCAGCGAGAAGGGCGAATGCCCCGATCAGTGCGCCCATCGATGCGTAGGTCGCCGAGGGTTGCTTGGTGATGACGAGCAAGACCGCCGACGGAACGATGATCAGAAGGAAGAGCGCAATGGCGATCGCCGTGCGCCGAATGACGATTGTCGCAAGGGGCATTTTTGGCGTGGTGTCTTGAACTGAAGTCATCTGAAATCTCCGTCGCAGGCGACTGTGCATCGCAAAGTAGGGGTGAACCTACTTCGGATGGCCATCATCCGTTTTTGACCTCAGGATCGGAGTAGAGGCGTGACGCTTCTGCCGCTTGAGAGAGAAAACAACCGAGATCTCTCTGTCCCGATGCCTCAAAACGCCCGGTTTGTGCCACGGTGGGGGTCTCGTCCTATGCCTCTGCGTCGAACATCTGCCCCAGCTTTCGCGATTGCGACGGATGTTGATCTCATCGCGGGAATTATCAACCGTGATCCTGAGTCGTTGGCCGAGGTCTATCGGCAGCACGGCGGTGCGGTGTATGGACTGAGCCGCAGGGTCCTTGGTGATGATTCGCTTGCTGAAGACGTCACGCAGGAACTCTTCCTTCGACTCTGGAATGAGCCGCATCGATTCGATCCAAATCGGGGGACCTTGCGGTCGTTCCTTCAGCGTCAAGCGCACAGCCGATCAGTTGAGCGAGTCCGTTCTGAAGAGGCGCGACGGAAACGTGAGGATCGATCTGTCGCTGTTGATGTCAGGCCAATCGACGATCTCGAATCTGATGTCATTGCATCGATAGAGTCGGATCGGATTCGAAGTGCACTTGAGTCGCTCGATCCTGATGAGCGCCGCCCAATCGTGTTGGCCTATTACGGAGGCGCTTCCTATCGTGACGTTGCTGTCCGACTGGATCTTCCCGAGGGGACAGTAAAGAGTCGAATTCGAACAGGGCTGCGACGTTTGTCGTCGTTACTTGGAGATGGTGGACCGGAGGAGGAGCGATGAACGAGTATTCGAACGTGAACTCCGGAACCGACGACGTCTCCGAACTACTGGGCGCGTATGTGCTCGATGCCGTCGACGATGTTGAACGTCGCCGAGTTGAGCGCGCTGCTGCAGCTGATCCGCAGATTGCAGCAGAGATTGAGCGCCTGAAGGTCGCCTCTGATGCGCTCGGCGATGTTGCCGACGTCGCTCCGCCTGTTGGTTTGTGGGAGTCCATCCGATCCGAGATCGAACCAACTGCTGTTGCCGGTGGTTCCACAACGGCCACGGCGGCCCAACGCGGAGCTGACCGAACATCTTTCGGTCGGCCATGGCTACTTGCAGCGGCAGCGGTTGCGGTTGTCTTTGTTATCGGTGCCGGGCTCATCGGCGTCACTCGATCATCGAGCCCTACTGATTCGGTGGCGTCAATGACCGCTATGGCCAACGATGCAGCAACGAAACCGGGCACTCGCCAGGGCGTGCTGACCGATCCTGACAACACGATGGAAGTTCGCGTCATTGTTGATGCGGCTGGGCATGGTTTTGTCATGTCTGGTCCACTCCCTGCACTTCCCGAAAACGAGACCTACCAACTCTGGTCAGCAGCGAATGGCACGATGGTGTCGCTGGGCATGCTGGGTCCAAATCCGGAGATGTCATTGGTCGCGATCGACGGAGCAGTGACTGAACTTGCTCTTACTCGTGAGCCAGTTCAGGGGAGCGTCTCGCCGACTTCGAACCCAATGGCAACAGGTCGCTTGATCTGATTTTCAGAAACTCAGAAAAACTTTCGATCTGCGTCATCCGGACCGGGGGTTGGCTTCGGAGTAGAGGTGAAGCACATCACGGTGCTGAAAACCCAAGGAGCTCCGCATGTCTATTCGTCCCTTCAAAGTTGTAGGTGGTCTTCTCGTCGCAGCGTCGCTGACACTCGGTGCCGTCGCTTGCAGTAGCGACTCGAAGTCAATCTCGTCTGACACAACGGCAAAGTCGAGCGCATCGACAACAGCCCCGATGAAGTCAGAAACCATTGTTGATATTGCTGTCGGCAACGCCGACTTCTCCACCCTTGTTGGCGCAGTGAAGTCGGCTGGTCTCGTGGAGACTCTCTCCGGCAAAGGCCCATTCACCGTGTTTGCGCCTACAAATGAAGCGTTTGCGAAGCTGCCAGCAGGAACGCTTGCATCACTCACACCGGAACAGCTCAAGTCGATCCTCACCTACCACGTCGTTGCTGGTGAAGTGCTGGCCAAGGACGTGAAGCCAGGCAAGGTCAAGACCGTGAACGGTGAAGAACTCACCATCAATGTCAATGGTGGCAAGGTCACCATCACCGATGCGAAGGGCAACACGGTCAACGTCGTGAAGACCGACATTGTTGGTAGCAACGGCGTGATTCATGTCATCGATGGCGTGCTGATGCCGTAGTTCGTCCAGCTGCATGAAAGAGCGGGCCCGGGGTTTCCCCGGGCCCGTTTCGTTGTGTCTCGGGAGGGATCCAACGACGGGGTCATCCCGGTGGTGTTGAATCGATTTCTTATCAGCATGAGATTTACATCGCTGCAGAAGATTCGCTGGAAATTACGAAGAACGCGTCGATCCGATCCACATGGCAACGCCGCGAATTTCAGGAATCGTGCAGCAACTTCAATCGCTGCTCGACCAGCCGGTGAATCAAAAGCGATTGGAATCGACAGGATCGGCATCTGTTTCGTCAGCGCCAGGGATGTTCAGCGTTTGCGCGTTGACGATTCATTCATTCGATGGGAGCCTTCAGGCGTGGAGCCGATGACTGCGCCAGAGTCGTTTACGCCGAATGATCCTGTGTATTTGCGCGATCCATTTCCGGTTCTTCAACGTTGGCGTGAGCTGGGGCCGGTGGTCGTCGATCCCGGTTCAGGTCGCGTGTTTCTCCTTTCGTTTGATGCCGTCGAGACGGGACTCTCGCAAATTGTGCGAGGTCATGCGCAAGGCCCCGATCGCCACAAACATTTTCCGGGTAATCCATTTGCTGCAGATGGGCCGGGGCATACGTTGGCGCGGCGCGTGATTTCACCGGCATTGAGCAATCGATCGGTGCAACGTCATCGACAGCGCATTGAGCAAATTGTTGATGATGCGCTCGCCGACAAAACCGACGGCAGCGAACTCCATGTCGTGGAAGAAATCGGGTTTGTGCTCCCGTACAAACTCACCTGCGATTTGCTTGGTATTCCCGAAGTGGACGACCCGGACCTCTTGCGCTCATGGACATGGAAAAGTCTCGACTTGATTGATGCGTTTCTCAGTCCCGAGCAACTTCAAGAAGATCTCGCGGCGTCGGCACTTTTGAAGGACCACATCGAAGAAGTCGCGGAGTGGAAGCGTCGTCACCCCGGCGATGATTTGTTTTCGGCCGTCATCGTTGCGGCAGATGCAGGGGAGGTGATGGCGCCCGAACAGGTCGTGCCGTTCATTCACACGTTCTATTTGGCCGGCATGCACACGACGGTGAATCAACTTGCACTGAGCTTTCACGCGCTGCTCACGAATCGATCGCAATGGGAAACGCTGGTTGCGCAACCACAGTTGTTGGACAATGCGGTGGAAGAGGTGCTGCGGTTTGAACCGACAGCGCACTACTTCCGACGGTCGACCGAGGAAGAGATTGAAATCGCGGGCGTCACGATTCCAAAGGGCAAAGAAGTCTTGTGTTGGATCGCGTCGGCCAATCGAGACGCAGCGCAATGGGGCGACACTGCGAACTCACTCGACATCACTCGCGCTGATGCGCGCCATCACATTGCCTTTGGCAAAGGGCCTCACACCTGCATCGGGAGTTGGTTGGCCCGTTTAGAACTGAATGTGGTCCTGGGTGAGGTGGCCCGTCGGTTTCCGAACTCAGAGTTGCCGGAACAACGGCTTGAGTGGGCAAGCAACGTCATCCGCGGCCCCGAGGAACTGGTGGTTCGCCTCAGGTCCTGATCGGCCAAGGATCGTGACCAGATTGCGATCCGATTGTGATGAGGCAGTCCGTTATCCGGTACGGTTTGGCGGTCCAGTCGGATGGACATCGGGGCGTATCGGGGCCAAAAAGGAAGATGTGAAATGAAGCGAGTGCTTGGAGCAGTTGCTGCAGTCGTCTTGTTGATCATTGGTCTCGCGTTTGTTGCAACGCCAGCTGGGGCAGCTGTCGACACGGTGACCGCGGTGCCGAGTCCGAATAATGGCGTTGGTCTGCTCAATCAATTGAACGACACCGCGTGTACGTCTCCCACAAATTGTGTTGCCGTCGGCTTGTGGGATACCGGCGTTTCGAACGAAACCTTGATCGAAGTCTGGAACGGATCAGCCTGGTCAATCGTTCCCGGCCCGAGCGTGATCGGCAGTCAGGGCAATGTTTTGAATTCGGTTTCTTGTGTGTCGTCCAACTTCTGCGTCGCGGTAGGTGACTTCAGTAACGGGTCCTCTTTGCAAACGCTCGCGATTCAGTGGAATGGAACTGCGTGGACGGTGATGCCATCACCGAATACAAGTGCCGTGTTGGTCAATACGCTTACCTCGGTCTCGTGTGTTTCGAGTTCGTTTTGTGTCGCCGTGGGGTATTACGACAATGGGGCAGACCTTCAACCTCTCGCTCTGACATGGAACGGTTCCTCGTGGACGTCAACACCGGTTCCGGTTCCGGGAAGCATCCATCCGAGCCGTTTCTCCGATGTTTCTTGTTCCTCACAATCGCTGTGTTTTGCAGTCGGCAGTTACACGGTCGGCCCTGACGATTTCACGCTGACGGAAATGTGGAAC
>JALQSZ010000098.1 GCA_023264135.1 Acidimicrobiales bacterium | reverse complement strand
CTACCACGGCATAGACCGTGAAGTTTGCTCGGACCGTCGCATAGAGGACAGTGTCCACCGCCCGAGTCCACGCCAGGATTCCTCCCGCCAGCAACACCACAATGTTGGAGTAGCTGGTCTGGTTGGTGAGATAGGCAAAGTGCCTCTCGGGCATGAACGTGCCTTCTGCGAGCTGACCAGAGATCAGGTCTATGTAGGCGAGGATGATGAGAATCCCCATCGCGATATCGAGGCTCCCGCGCAGTTTTCTGGTGCCGGGAATCACCTCGGTGGTCATCACGATGACCTAACTTACTCTGATTCCTCCCCACGTCAGAGGTGTCACACAGTCTCACCTCAGGGTGTGCTCCTTACACTCGAGCTATGGTCGCACTCGCCTCCACGGGTCCTTTTGATCTGATTACGGGACTTCCCGTTCACGTGTTCATCACCCACGCGGTCGTGGTCCTACTGCCACTCGCGGTGCTCAGCCTGATTCTGGTCATTGCACTACCCAGGCTTCGCGCGCACTATCGATCCCCCGCGGTCGGCCTCGCCGTGGTGGGCGCCCTTTCGGCGATCATCGCCGAGCAATCCGGTGAGGCGCTCGAAGCCCGGGTGGGATCCGCCGGTCAGCATGCCGAGTGGGGAGAAACGCTGGTCCCCGTTGCTGTGGCTCTCGCGGTTCTCTCAGTTATCTGGCTTATTCTCTCCCGCATGGCATCGTCTCGTGGAAAAATTCTGGCCGCCGTCATCGGCGTTGTCGTGATCGTGGTCGGCATTGTCGCCGTCTGGTTGACAGTGCTCGCTGGTCACTCGGGAGCCGAAGAGACTTGGTCGGAGCGTGTCGAGGAAACTCACGAAGTGCGACCCTATTCGCGTGCGACAACGGTGTGTGACGTGCGCCGACGCGATGTCTAGGCTCGCCCCTCGTGCCTAGAAGTCAGCTACTGCAAGTGCGAACGGTGACGGCGTACTTGGCGATTGCGGCAGGTTTGATCACGTTCTCCAGCCTCGAATTCATGCTGGTTGAGATTCAGACCGATTTCTCGATGTCGCCGGATGCAACGATCGTCGTTGCACAGATCGCAGGTGGTGCAAGTTTGGCGGCGGTGTTTCTTGCCGGCGTCTTGGGCGACCGTTTGGGTGATCGACGCGTCTTGGTGTGGTCAAGTGCTGCGTATTGCGCGGGAGCAGTGATCGTCGGCATTTCGCCAAATGCCGTTGTACTCGTACTCGGACTCTCTATCGGTGCAATCGGGTCCATCGTGATGGCGATTGTTGGACTCTCGGTGCTTAACAAGACGTTCCCTGACAGAGTTCAGCGAGCGAAGGCGTTCGGGTTTTTCGCTGTGGTTGCACCACTCGTTTCAATAATTGTTCCCTTGCTCTCTTCGGCGATCATCCCGCATTCGAGTTGGCGGGCTGTGATCGTGCTTTGGGTACTCGTTGGACTCGTGGTTCTTGAGTTCACGCGGCGCTCTATCGACAAGCGGCATGAAGTTGGAATCCGCTCTGAATTAGTGACTCCGACACTTGCAGGAGTTGCTCTTTCCGGTCTTGCATTGGCGTTTTCCTTTGTGGGCTTGAGCCCCACGAGCATGAGTCACTTCCACCACGGACTCATTGCCGCCGCAATCTCGCTGGCCGCATTCATCGTGTTGCTTTTTGTAAAGAGGAAAATCGCGAATCCAACGCTTGATCTCCGTTCTTTGCGATCTCGCGGTTCACTTTCGATACTGGGTGCGTTGTTTTTTGTAAACGGCGTGAATCTGTTTTTCTTCACCTACCTCTTCCTGCAGTACCGGTATCACGAAACGCTTTTTGAGACCGCGGTGATACTGATTCTCCCGCAGGCTGTCGCAGGAGCCTCTGCAATTGTTGGAGGACGACTCAGTGCTCGATTGGGAAGTTGGCGAGTCGCAGCGTTTGCGCTCTTCGGTGCTGCACTTCTATCGCTCGGGGCATTTGCGGTCGGAGCTGAATCTTCGGCGTGGGCGCCGGTGATCTACCTCACAATCGCCGCCGTTCCAATCGCGGCGTCGGTCGGGCCGTTAACCCAAGCCTTTATGGAGTTGGCTCCTGAGGACGGCGTTGGATCGGCATCGTCGGTGCGAAACGCAACGGTGAATCTTGGTATCGCTATAGCCGGTCTCATTACCGGAACCATCATCTTCGACGGACTCGACCGAGATACCGAGCAGACACTCGCGGCCTTTCAACAACAGGCCGATGCGTTTCATCTTGCCGGCGTCCTTTGCGCGGTTTCCTACCTCCTTGCCGGACTTCTTGTCGTTCTGTATGAACGTCGACGCGACGTCTCGGTGATTCATGCGCCAAGTCACTGACACCGAAAGTGGCGACTGGGGTATGGCCACCGCAACATTCTCCGGCGACCGAGTGCATCGCTATCTCCTCACACGGACTTGGGATGAGGAATTACCAACGGTGAACTTCCTCATGTTGAACCCGTCCACGGCCGATGCATTTCGACTGGATCCGACAAATCGCCGCTGTGTTGGGTTTGCCCAGGCCTGGGGATACGGATCAATGGTGACAACGAACATCTTCGCGTTTCGTTCGACGGATCCCGCTGGACTCCAGACGGCGACCGATCCGGTAGGTCCCGACAATGATGAAGCGATTCTTTCGGCAGCAGGTTCGGCGGATCTTGTGATTGCTGCGTGGGGTACGCACGGAGAACTGCACAACCGGGGCGCAACCGTTAAAACGATGCTGGATAGTGCGGGAATCGAACTGCAACTATTGCGTTTGACGAAGCACGGCCACCCGGGACATCCATTGTATGTGAGCGCCGACACGGTGCCGTCGAAGTGGAACTGATTGGTGCCACACTCTTGCGAACCCTTTGGAGGAACGCTCATGGCCACAACCCCGTTCAAGCGAGCAGCAGTCGTCCTCGTCGCTGTCGTAGCTGCTGTTTCACTCGCGACTGGTTGTTCCTCATCAAGTTCAAAGTCATCGGAAGCGAAGTACTGCGATTCGTGGCAAAAGGTTGTCGATTCGTTTAATTCGCTGAACGGAATTTCCATCACGGCTGATGGCGTGAAAGGACTCGATACCGCAGTGAAGGACATCACTGCAGCAGCGAAGAACCTCGCTTCATCGGCGGACTCGCTTCTGAAGCCCAAGGTGCAGGCACTCCAGGATTCACTTACGACGTTGGGCGACACTCTGAAGTCGCCACAGATTTCGACTGACTATCTCGACAAGCTGAAGTCGGAAAGTCAGAAGGTTGACGACGCGTGGAATGACCTTGTGACAACCGCGAAGACGAGTTGTCCAGATGTGAAGGCATCGTCTGTCTGATCGCTTGATCAGCGTGAGCTAAGCGACGGGGAAGCGTATGGCAGCAATCGTTGGCATTCATGGGGCGTACAACGAATTTTGGGGTCCCCACGAACTGAAATCTCAATGGCTTCCGGCCCTTCGAGATGGCTTGTGGCATCACGGCGTCGAAATTGCCGATTCGGATTTCGATGTTGTTTTCTATGGCGATCTTTTCCGACACGATCCAGAGACGGAGAAGCCCAAAGATGTTGAAGCGGAACGGGCGGCAATCGCTGAGTTCCTTCACAACTACACCGCCGACGATCTGCTTGGGTTGTTGCGACTCACTGAGGGAGCAAGTTTTTTCAACCGCACAATCGATCTCGTTGCCAAGATTCAAGATGACCCAACATTCGTGAAATCGGTTCATGATCGAGTTCGTGCAGTGGTGAAACCCGATACTCGCGTCATTGTTTCGCACTCGATGGGAACTCTTGTTGCCTATGGGGCTATCGCCGCTCATCCCGAATGGAATGTCCACACGCTTGTGACAATGGGTTCCCCGCTGGGATTGCCCGACACGATTGCTGGCCTCCACCCCGCTCCAATCGATGGCAAAGGCCAATGGCCGGGTTCAATCAAACGGTGGGTGAATGTTGCCGCAGTCGGGGATGGCGCCACGCGTGTACCCAAACTCGATCCGTTATTCATGGGTTCAATTGAGGACCGCTTGATTGATAACGGCCACCGAGCACACGACGCCGAAGGGTTTTTCAACTCAAAACCCGTAGGCGAAGCAGTTGCGAGTGCGCTGAAGAGCTTCGACGCGTAGTTCGGATCTTTGGGACGCGACCGCTTACCGAATTGTCAGCTGGCCGCCGTCGACATTGATTGCCTGACCAGTGATCCACGATCCTTGGTCGCTACACAAATAGACACACATGTTGGCGATGTCTTCGCCCGTGCCGTGTCGGCGCATGGGGATGATGTGTCGGAGCCGTTCCCAGTGTTCACCACGATCAATGTCGTCGAGGCGGCTGGTGTCGACAATGCCTGGGCATATGGCATTGACGCGAATGCCGTTCGGGCCAAGTTCTGCCGCCATCGCGGCACCGAGCGCGTGGATCGCCGCTTTGCTCGCCGAATAGGCGGCGGTGCCAGCGCCAGCGATTTTTCCGCCAACGCTTGAGATGTTCACGATGCACCCTGGTTGTTCAACAGCAAGCCAGTACTTCGCAACCGCACGGCTCAGCAGAAATGTGCCGTTGAGATTCACGTCGATGACTTTGCGCCATTCAGCGGGTTCGAGATCCACAACATTGAACCGGTCGGGTCCGCGTGCAGCGCCCGCGTTGTTCACGACAATGTCAACGCGCCCGAACTCAACGATCGTCTGCGCAAGAAGTGCATCAACTGCATCGGCATCGGCGATATCGCTCACCAGTGGAAGGGCGCGCTGACCGAGTGCACGAATTTCATCGGCGACTGATTCGATATCTCGCCAACCGGCAGCTTGCTCGTCGGCCGGATAGTTCGATGGAGCGCGACCAGTCCCCGTGATCACTACATCGCAACCGGCGCGCGCAAGTTCAACGGCTATTGGTCGACCTATCGAACGCATGCGACCCGCTCCAGTAACGATGGCGACCTTGCCGGCGAGTCCTGTCAATTCAAAGGTCATAGATGAGAGTCGGATCTCAGCGAACGGTTGGTGTGACGCGAACGCCACTCTTAAAGAACGCTTGGCCTTCAGCGATCGCCTCAGGTCGGTTGCCAATTTCTACGAGGTGATTCGCGGTAGCGATGGCCTGGGTGCGGGGCATATTGCGGCGAGCCCACAGCGCGCGCATCGTGCCTTGAACGGCAATCTGCGGAAGTGACGCGAGCTTGAGTGCAATCTCCATGGTGTGGTCAAGAAGTTGGTCTCCAGGCACAACCTCACTCACCATTCCCCAGCCGTGCGCGGTTTGCGCGGAGATGCGTTCGTAATTGCCCATAAGCGACATGCGAACAAGTTCGCCCCACGGCATTTGGTCGAACATGAACATCGGCTCAAAACATGCCGCCATGCCATAGGTGGTGTGGGGGTCAAAGAAGGTCGCGTGCTCAGCGGCGATGATGAATTCGCTTTCGCCAAGGGCATAAAACGCGCCGCCGCCACACATGCCATTTACTGCGGTGATGACTGGCTTCCACAAATCGGCCTGCTTCGGACCGAGCTTGAGCATCGGGTCGTCCATCATGAACGGTGAATCAGGTTGGCGGTTATCCATCGCGAAGTCGCGGTCGATGCCAGTGCAGAACGCTTTGTCGCCAGCGCCAGTGAGCACAACAACCTTCACCGAATCGTCGTAGCGAATCTCTTTGTAGAGATGCTCAAGTTCGGTGACCAGTGCGAGGTCGCAGGAGTTGTACTTGTCGGGCCGATTCAAGGTGATGACGCCGACACCGTCGGTGACGTCAAACAGCAGTGCGGTAAGGCCTTCAGAAAGTGGGTGGGTTGCCATGGGGGCAACCTACCAACGCTCTGGGTTGCGCCCGAGATTTCAGCCCGTGAAGCGAGGAAGTGCGACAGGTTCCTGTACTTCGTAGGCACCGATATCGATGATGTCCACGACGCGAGGAAGACCGCGTTG
>JALQSZ010000097.1 GCA_023264135.1 Acidimicrobiales bacterium | reverse complement strand
ATGGTTGGTATCCAGCGTGGAGTTACTCATGGAGAAATTTCCGCTACTGGCGACGAAGATTGCACCGGCTCCCGGATTGCTCTGTGTGCTCGAGTTGCCAGTGAATGTCGAACCGGTGATGGTGACATTGCCGGTGCCACGTAGCCCAAGTGCGCCACCGGGGCTCGTTTGATTGGTGTTGTTCGTGAACGTCGAATTGGAGATGTTGATAGTTGAGTTGGTGTCATTGCCGGCGCAAATAGCGCCGCCTGCATTGTTGACGTTGCCTGCGGTCGTGTTGTTGGTGAAGGTGCTGTTGGAAACGGTAAGAGTGGAACTTCCGCCAACCGACGCGTTGTCGATGAAGTTGAGAGTGGAATCAACAACGTTCGATCCCGTGATCGTCACGTTGTCAAGGGTGAAGTCGGTGTCCCACACCACGATCGCCGACGCGTTTCCGGCATTCGTGATTGTCACTCCGGATAATGAGGCAGCACCCGAACCATGCGAGTAGAAGTAGAAGACTTGGTTCGTTCCGCCACCGTTAATCGAGAGAGCGTTTGCGCCAGGGCCGACGATGCTGACTGCTTCAGTCACCTCAAGTCGCGTTACAAGATTGATTGTTCGCGGTGTGATGCCATCGAACACGCTTGGGTCAAACACGATCGTGTCGGAGACTGAATCGGCGTTTGCGCTGGTGATTGCCGCCCGCAGACTGCCAGCGCCGGAGTCGTTGGTGTTGGTGACCGTGAAAGTCGCACCGGTTGCCGAAGCGGGCGACTGAAGGAGGGCCAGCGTTCCGCCGCCGCTCGCGGCGAGCAGGCTGCCGCCAATGGCGACTCGACCCAGATTGCGGGCACGAAGTTTCGTGGGGGTCGTCAAGGTGGCGGGCGCAGTAAGCATGGCATTCGGTCCAGGGTCTGGGCGCAAAGTCGCGATGGTGGGAAGAATTCTTCTGGCAACTGTACTGCAACTTTCGCGCATAAAACGAGGTTTTGATAGAGGTCGTTTTCAATGAACGACGCCGAAAGTCGCGGATCGATTGCTGCTAGGGGCACTGAACGTGGGCGTGATTTTTGCGTCGCGCGGACCTCGACTGGCCGTCGAATGGCGAGCAACGCGTCAAGCAACGAACGATCCGTGATGCGTCCGCACGTCAACATCGTTGACTCACAGTGCTATGGTGCGCCGCCACCGGCGTTTGATTCTTTAAGGCTCTCATGAACTCTAAGGCTCTCATGAACTCTTTTCGTGCACCTCGTCCTAGCCGTCGCTTTGCGGTGGTGATCGTTGTCGCCCTCGCGTTGGTGGCATCAGCATGTTCGGATTCCTCGAACTCGAATCGGAGCTCGTCGGATCAAGGAGCCGGTGATCCCACAGTGCTACCGGCACTGCCAGGTGCCGATGCGACTGGTGAACAAGTGCCACTGTGGACCGGTGCGGTCGTGACGCCAACGAGTTGGGTCTCCACCTCGTTGTCGCCAACGCTGAGCGTGCCGGGTGCGACTGGTGCGTGGACCTTCACCCTCTCCGACCTCAGCGACGGCAAAAGTGAGTTCGGCACACGGACCTATGCCGAATCTGGAGCCAGTTCGCGTATTCCACTTGGTGCGGGCTTGCAACAAGGCAATGCCTACTTCTGGACGGCCACCAGCCCGGGACAGCAACCAGTGGGTGGATCGTTCACTGTTGACATTCAGTTGTCTGGTGTGCAGGAGACTGACTCGGTGGGCGGTGTCACTACCGCGCTGGGTTCGGGCGAGGCCTCCTTCGCATGGTCCTCCCATGCGATGGGCTCAGTGCCCGGCAGTGTCGGATTTGGGCTGCAGTTCCAGGCCTCGAATCCTGAACAGGTCGGTGTGCCCAAGGGTTGGAAGTTGCAAGCGGCGTCAAGTTTTCCCTATGTCACCGTCCCCGAGCGCGCCGATGGAAGCGTCGCCCTTGCGGCAACTGATGGCACGATCGCCAACTACCGCCGCGGCGCGGGCAACGCATGGGTGCCGGTCAAGATCGGTACGAGCGACCTCGATCTCACGGGACTTTCTCCGGTGCTCTTGCAGAACCCCGATGGCACCTTCGCGGTGACGACAAAGGCTGCGACTGCAGTCTTCGCACGAGCCGGCGACACCGGCGTGGCGTACCTCTCGTCGGTGGAGGGCAAGGACACACCGATGTTGGGCCAGTCGTGGTCGGACGGCCGATTGCAGTCGATCACTGATCCGGTCTCGCAGCGTTCGGTCACCTTTGTCTATGGCGGGGGCGAGTGCCCCAAGCCCGTGCGTGGTTTTCGCGCCGCACCGGCTGGCATGTTGTGTGCGGTCAAATTCTGGGACGGCAGCACTTCAGCGATTCTTTATGTCGATACCGCCGTTGGTCCGTCAATCGGACGACTTGTTGACTTCCCCGAAGCCAAGGGCGAGGGCGCGCAGGTCGTTGATCTCGCGTTTGATAGTGCCGGTCGCATCGCCCGAACCCGCTCTCCGCTCGTCGCCGCCGCTGCAGCGTCGAACCTGATCGGAATCGATGACGAGCAGTTTTGGACCTCGGTTAACTACACGCCTGCGGGACGGGTGCAATCACTTGTTGGATCCGCCGCAGTCGCAGGGGCGACCCGTTGCGCCCGCAGCTATGACAATTCGGGTTCGATCACAGTGGTCTCGGACTCGTGTCTCGGCGGACCGGCCATGTCGGTGACCTTCGATCCGACGACGTTCTTCACGCTGCAGCGCACCAACAACGCGGGCCTGGAAGCTTCGTACCGTTGGGACCTCGCGAGTGGACACTTGCTCTCACGCACAGACGAAGCGGGACTCACGACTACCTATCGTTACGAAAACGGCAACATGGTCCAGGCAACTGGTCCGACAAAGGGTTCGTTGAACGACGCAGCTTCGCAATTGCGCGTCTATGACCAGTCGTTCACAGCAAGTGGTGATGGAGTCGCAATGCGCGGTCTCGATGTGACGTACTGGCCCGGTGACTCGGCAACCACCGATGGAGCGGTGCAGGAACTCGGTCCACGAATTGGGGGAGCGCTGTCGGGATCGTTGACCGTCAATTGGCCGACGTCTCCGGCTGGAAACGATGGAACGTGGTCGGGTCTGATGACAGGCGTGCTGCAGGTGAAGGCCGCCGGCGAGTACCGCATCGTGTCGGGTAATTCGACAGCCAAAGTGCGCGTGAACAATGTGTTGTGTGTCGACGGGGCGTGTGATCGGCTCGAACTCGGAGTCGGAGCGAACCAGGTTCGTATCGATCTCGAGTCGGCCACTTCCACTTCGTCGATGGACGTTTCATGGTCGGGTCCAGATACCGGTGGTGTGCTGCAGTCAATCCCGACCGACGTGCTGCGACCCGGCTACGGCTATGCGACCACAACCGAGACGATCGATCCCGATGCCCGCGACGCCAATGTGAAGTTCGTGTCGAAGTCGACGTACGAGGAACCCGCCAACGGCCGAGTGACGGCGCGTACCAATCAGACTGGCTCGCGCACGAACTACGCCTACGACGGTGTGAGCATCGGCACGACCACCTGGGTTCGTCCCACGACGGTGACCACCGCTGGTGGGTCGTCTTACACCTCGACCTACTGGGATGGAACGAAGGCGGAGACTTCACCGTGTCCGGGGGCGAAGGCGGCGGTCCAAGGGGGAGCCCCGCGCTCGACGATCGCGCCAGGCCCCGATGGTGGCAGTGGTCCCACCACCACCCAGTGGGTCGATGCATCAGGTGCGGTCGTTGCTGCGCAGTATCCCGGCGGCGTGCTCGTGTGCACGACCTACGGTCGGGCGGGCCAAACGTTGACGATGACCGTGATTGGAAACGGTGGCACCCAAAAGGTGGTCAACGATCATGCCGTCGACGGCAATCCTCTCGTCGCCCAATCCACCGAGACCGACGGTGATGTGGTGACCACCACCCGTGTCGAGACGGATCTCCTCGGACGCGTCGTGCGTAGCGTCGATCGCTACGGCATCGTGACGACCTTTACCTACGACACGCGAACAGGCAACCTTGCCTCGCGCTCCATCGTTCCTACCGACGCAGATGGGAAGTCGCTCGCCCCGGTGGTGATCGCGAATACATGGAACGCGCAAGGGTGGTTGGCGGCAGTGTCAGTAGACGGTCGCGTCGTGGCCACACCTGCCTACAACTCCGATGCCACCGTTTCATCGGTGGTCTATGGCGACGGCGTCGTCGCCCGAGCCGGCTACGACGCACAGAACCGAATCGTGTCGATGGACTGGGCGACTCCATCGGGGGCGTTTGCGAATCGCCGCGAGGTCTCCGCCGGCGGCAACACCTCGAGTTCAACGTTCGCAACTCCTTCGGGGTCATCGACGTTCACGTATGTGCACGATGCTGATAACCGGTTGAGTGCGGCTTCAGTCACGGCGGGTCTTGTCCCGGTGGCGCGGGCGTGGGCATGGACCTTTGACGCATCGTCGAACCGTCTCACGCAAAGAATCACTGATAACGGTCTCGTTGCCGGTGACTACACCTACGCGTACAACAAGGCGTCGCAACTCACCTCCACCACCGATCCCGCGGCGAAGGACGGTTTGGTGTACGACGACCGCGGCAACGCCACGAAGATTGGCTCGGACTCGTTCACGTACGACAACGCCAACAATCTCGTGTCGGCCTCGGATGGCACCGTCACCGTCGACTACACCCGAGACGTGTCCGGTTCTGTGATTGCGAAGACCACCACCGGGGGTCCGGGGGCGGGGACAATCCGGTTCTCGGCCAGCGGCGTGCTGCTCGATGCGGCGTCCACTCCATATGCGATCGGGGTCAGTCTCCCTGGTGGGGTCAGCTACCTGAAGTCCCTCAGCGGAGGTGCTGACCGGTGGCAATTCACCGCCATCGACGGGGACGCGTTCTTCGCGACCGACGGTGCTGGCGCGTTGGTGGGCACACCACAGGTCTACGACCCCTACGGCAACGTACTCACTGCCCCGAATGCACCGGTACCCGGAGTCCCCTCGACGACGTGGAAGGCCGACTCGGGCAACGAGACTGAGGCGCTGCGCACGCCGTACCAACTCATGGGAGCCCGGGTCTACATTCCCGCGCTGGGTCGCTTCGCGCAGCTCGACCCGCAGCAGGGTGGCTCGGCCAATGGCTATGACTACGTCGATCAGGATCCAGTCAACAAAGCCGACCCATCTGGCAACGACTCCGGTTCGAATTGGACCTTCATCTCAGTCGGAGCGGCCTTTGTCGTGGGTCTCCTCACCGGAGCGACATCGAGCTTCAAAATTGGACTCGTTGCAGGGGCCATCTTTGGAGCGGTTGTTACTGGCGTCTCTCATCTCGTCGAATATCTCGTGACCGGACAGACCGAGTTCTCCGTCGCCCGTCTGATTGGTTCAGTGGTCGCCGGGTTCACGGGCGCAGGCATCGGTGGTGTCTTTCGCTACGCATTCGCTGAACGGAGTCGATTGACCGCGCCGCCAAGGCGTGGCGGAAGACCCCAACCTCAGAACCCTGTGAAGCGTGTGGGGAACGGTCGTGCGCGCCCAACGAGAACTGAATCCACGTCGCTCGATCGCAACTTTTATTCCGGTCCACTAGGAGACCGTCAGCCGAAACCGAGAATGAAGCTGAATATGGCTGCCATTGATGAGGCCTCGATGGAGTCGGCGTCAATCGCAGGGGACCTCGGCGAGATTGGAATGGCTGGTTCGGTGTCGGTCCGCGGCTCGATGCAGATCATCGACGATGGACTCGTCGGTTCGCTCATGATGAAGGCGCCAGTTGCCCAATCTCCCCAGGCGTCCTCTGTGCGGCTGTCTCAGCGGCTACTTCAGGCAGCGAACTACGACTGATGGAGAGGCCCGAGGATGCAGGAGACGACTAGGCGCCGCTCTCGGTCGATCTCAACGCAAGAGATTTTTCTGTGCTCGAGTTGATGATGCTCC
>JALQSZ010000096.1 GCA_023264135.1 Acidimicrobiales bacterium | reverse complement strand
ACATCGTGCTCTTTGCTGTGGCGGACAGTGCAAAGGATTCGGTCAATAACTTGACTGGTAAAGCCGATCCGAGCACTTACTCCGTGAAAGTCAAAGATTGCGGTACCGACACGTTCGATAGTCCCGATATGACGATCACGATCACGAACAAGACGAACAGTAAGAAGCAGTTCACTTTCGATTATGAGTTCCGTTCGGGAAGCGGTTCAATTCTCGATACCGGAACGTCTTTCCCCACCGACAGCATCCCTGCCAATGAATCAATGGATGTGCACATCTCGTCATTCACCACAACGACGAGCTCGACGGTGAAGTGTGAGATCACTCAGGTGAATAACTGGTTTAACTGATTTCGCCGATCAGTACTGAAGTTTGCGCAGAGCCCGGACGCGTGCCGGGCTCTGTCGCGTTCATGGGCTGAGTAGCGTGACGTCATGCGTGTCGCGTTTGTGACAACAACGGATCTTGCTGCCATTCACGACGATGTTGATCTTCCACTACAGGTTGAGTCGTTCGCCGTTGCAGGAATCGACCTCATTCAAGCGGCGTGGGAGGACCAGGCCATTGACTGGGACTCATTTGATCTTGTGGTTGTGCGAAGCCCGTGGAACTACATCGAACACCTCGACGCATTCCGAGAATGGCTTGCCGCGCGTCGATCAATGCGCACCTTTGAGAACCCGGTTCCGGTCATCGAATGGAACATGAACAAGCGGTATCTGGCAGATCTCTCAGACCGTGGCGTTCCAATTGTCCCGACGACCTTCGTCGAATCGATTGATGCGTTACGAACTGCGCGCGAAGCACTCGACGCACAAGAGATTGTGGTGAAGCCCTCGATTTCCGCAGGCAGTCGGCTTACTGGTCGGTTTCGTCGCAATGACGCAGGTGCCGAAACACTTGCGCGCGAGATCCTTGCCAAAGGACTGACAGTGATGGTGCAACCATTCGCCTCGAGCATCGACACAGAAGGCGAAATTGGAACGGTTCTCTTCGACGGAGAACTGTCGCATTCGTTTCACAAAGCAGCGCTCTTGGCCGAAGACGGCGCACTGGTTGGTGGCGCCTATCGCGAAGAGATCTCATCGGTTCGCGCCCCAGATGATGTCGTCGAAGTTGTGCGTGCGGCGGCAACGGCATCACTCGAGATTGCTCGGGAATCGAGCTGGATCGAACCTGATGGCCAACTTCTTTATGGCCGATACGACGTGATCCGACTCGACGACGGTTCACCCGCACTGCTGGAAGCGGAACTTTTCGAACCGTGTTTCTTTCTGCCGACTGATCCTGAATCGGCGGGGCGATTTGTGCAGGCAGTACGTCGGCGAATTGACCCTTCTGTCACGAAGAACTAGCGAGCGTTCCAGCAAAGATCTGCCAAGCGAGTGCACTCTTCGCAATGAGGCTGAGTACGAGATACACCTTTTCTCCGTACAAGTAGTCAGCGAACTTCCCTTTGCCTCGGTACTGCAGCCATTGATTGAGAGCAAAGCAGTTAAAAAGTAGGAACAGAGAAATCACGATGAAATACACGAAGGTTGGAACGCCGTCGGCATTCGCGCGAACCCCATTGATCATCGTGGCATCGGTCGCGGAAGTGACCAACCCGATGACGATTGCGATCCAAGGAACAATTCCAGCGATGCAGCCAAAGACGAATGGCCACCAGTTCACGGTCTCGCGATTTCGATTGACCTGCTCCATAACGAGGCCAAAGAGAATCATTGCTGCATTCACACCAAAGATCGCAATGACTGCATAGAGGTTGTTGATGCCGTTGAGCAGTGCAATCAGGACGATCATGATCGAAGCGCTTACCGAGTATTCGATCCAGCGCGCAACGTTGATGCCTTGAAGAAGATTGCGCTCGTACCACGCGCGAATTGGTGTCACTGATGTGAGGAGATGATCGCCAGCGGCAAGGAATAAGAAAATTGCGATTGCGATCGGAAAGTTGAAATCAAAGAAGTGTTTGCTGACCGAGAGAGATCCTTCGCCGCCAGGAGGGCCCGTCATAACGGTTGCGACGATCGGTATCGCAAACGAGGTACTCAGGACAAGGATGAGGACGCCCTGCACGAGATGCAGACCTCCGACCCCGATATTCCACTTGCGGAGATTCTGAAGTCGAGTTGTCTGATCAGTCATGCGCAGAGCGTACGTGGACTCCCGGGAATTTGTCTGAGCGTCGGGAAAGTTGTCGCCCCAGTCGCCGATTCAGGGGAGACTGGGCGTATGCAGGTACATCTTGTCGACGGCACGTACGAACTTTTCCGCCATCACTTTGCGCTTCCTTCAAGGGCGAATAGTGAAGGAATGGAAGTCGCGGCCACTCGCGGTGTTGTGATGTCGATGTTCAACATGCTCGACGAAGGCGCGACACATGTCGGTGTTGCGACTGATCGGACTGTTGATTCGTTCCGCAATGAACTTTGGGATGGCTACAAGTCCGGCGAAGACCTTGACCCCGAACTGGGTAATCAGTTCCCGCTGCTTGACCAGGTGTTGATTGCCGCGGGCTTCGCCGTGTTTTCGATGGTCGAACATGAAGCCGATGACGGCATGGGGTCTGCTGCAGCGAAAGCCGCTGCAAACAAGAACGTGCAACAAGTGTTGATCTGCACGCCCGACAAAGATCTTGCTCAGTGTGTTGTTGGAAATCGTGTGGTGCAGTTCGATCGCCGCAAAGGCCAACTGTTTGATCACGATGGTGTGATTGAGAAGTTCGGCGTTCCGCCCGAATCCATTCCCGACTATCTCGCGCTCATGGGCGATTCCTCCGACGGGTTTCCGGGATTGCCGGGTTGGGGAGCGAAGTCGGCATCAACGGTGTTGGGCCGTTATCTGCATATTGAAAACATTCCTGCCGATCCAGCCGACTGGGATGTGCAAGTTCGCGGTGCGGCAAAGCTTGCAGCAACGCTTCAGGAACAGATGGAACTCGCGATGTTGTTCCGCAAGATCGCCACAGTCGTCACCGACGCGCCAACGTTCACGAACCTTGAAGATCTCCGTTGGTCCGGACCACGCGACGACTTTGCCGATGTTCTTGCTCTCATCGACGCGCCTCGTCTGGCGGAGCGGGCCGAGAAACTCGCACAGACGCGACGCTGACCGACCCGAAGGCCGGTCAGTCGTGGTCAACCTTGTCGCCCGAAGGCGGGAGGTTTAGGAGTCGGACTTGTCGGTGGTCTCGGTGGCCTTGGACTCAGACGACTTCGAGGACTCGCCCTCTTTGAGACCCTTTTCGAATTCGCCCTTGGCCGAACCGAGTGAACGAGCGAGTTTGGGGAGCTTCGCGCCACCAAAGAGCAGGGCGATGATGGCGAGGACGATGACGATGTCCCAACCGATGATTTCCGCGAGCACCATGGGGTGTCCTTCCTGCGCCGAGACCGGCGACAACGGGCGTACCTCTCAAGGCTAGACCGCCGCAGAGGTGAACGGGCCATCAGCAGCGATGCGGTGCATTCCGAGGCCGAACCGTGGGCTGGGTAGTGTTGGCGCCATGTCGGAACACCCCATGACCGAGCGCCTGGCCCAACTGGCTGAGCGCAAGGAACAAGCCCTCCATGCCGGTTCAGAGCGTTCGGTTGAACGCCAGCATTCAAAGGGCAAGATGCTTGCCCGCGAGCGCATTGACTACTTGCTCGACGAGGGGTCGTTCCACGAACTCGACATGCTGGCTCGTCACCGAGCGCATGAAAGTGGCATCGAAGAGCGCCCCTATACCGATGGTGTTGTCACCGGTTGGGGAACCATCGATGGCCGCAAGGTCTTCGTGTTCTCGCAGGACTTCACTGTCTTTGGTGGAGCGCTCGGCGAGGTGTTCGCGGAAAAGATCCACAAAGTCATGGACCTTGCGCTGTCTGTTGGTGCGCCGCTGATCGGTCTGAACGATGGTGCTGGTGCACGTATTCAAGAAGGCGTGGTGTCGCTCGCGAGTTATGGCGGCATTTTCCATCGCAACGTGCTCGCCTCAGGTGTCACCCCGCAGATCTCAGTGATCCTCGGCCCATGCGCTGGTGGCGCGGTTTACAGCCCCGCCATGACCGACTTCATTTTCATGGTCGACGAAACCTCGCACATGTTCATCACTGGTCCCGATGTTGTGAAGACCGTGACCGGCGAAGAAGTCACTCTCGAAGAACTTGGCGGTGCGAAGTCGCATGCAAGTAAGTCGGGTGTTGCCACGTTCGTGTCTCCCGACGAAAAGACCTGCCTCGACGACGTGAAGTATCTCTTCTCGTTCCTTCCGTCGAACAACCTTGAAACTGCGCCATCGATGCCGACTGGCGACGATCCGGAACGCAGCTGTCCGGAACTCGTCGACATCATGCCGGCAAGCCCGAACATTCCGTACGACATGAAGAAGGTCATCGCATCGGTCGTCGACGACGGCGATTTCTTCGAGTACTTCCCGCGTTGGGCTGGTTCGATTGTTTGCGGTTTCGCTCGACTCAATGGCGAAACGGTCGGCATCGTGGGCAACCAACCGATGGTGCTAGCCGGTGTTCTCGATATCGAATCTGCAGAAAAGGGCGCACGTTTCGTGCGTACCTGCGATGCGTTCAACATTCCGCTCGTCACCTTCGTCGACGTTCCCGGATTCCTTCCCGGTGTCGACCAGGAATACGGCGGCATCATCCGTCACGGTGCCAAGTTGCTCTACGCATTCTGCGAAGCCACCGTTCCCCGCATTCAGGTCATTACTCGTAAGGCCTACGGCGGCGCGTACGTGGTCATGAATTCAAAGTCGATTGGTGCCGATCTTGCGTTTGCATGGCCGTCTGCCGAACTCGCAGTGATGGGTCCCAACGGCGCGGTGGAAATTCTGTACCGCCGCGAACTTCAGGAAGCCGCCGATCCGGAAAAGCGTCGTGCAGAACTGATCGACGACTACACCGAGCGTTTCGCCAATCCCTATGTCGCTGCCGAACGCGGATTCATCGACGATGTCATCGATCCGGCCGATACGCGCATGAAGGTCATCGCTGGTCTCGAGATGCTCAAGTCCAAGCGCGAAGAACTTCCGCATCGCAAGCACGGAAACATCCCGTTGTGAGCGAGCCGAGCGTGCGCATCACGCCCGAACCCACGATCGAAGAAGCCGCGGCAATCGCTGCAGCTATCGAGGTCACTCGACCACGGATCATGGTTGGGCAAGAAGCTGCGCCCGAATCGCGTTGGCGATTCAGCGGCCGTTGGTGGTCGCGCCCGGTCGCATCACGACGCGCCCGACCTGCTGCACGTCACTAACTGGCGCTGCCGAACACCTTTGTCGCCACTTCCCCGAGTTGCTCAATGCGCTCGGGGATTGTGCCGTTTGCGGGCAATGACACGGTGACGCCATCGAGACCGAGATCTTTGGTTTTCACGAACCATTCCTCGATCTCCTCTGAACCGCCCCACCACACCATTCCGAGAAACATGTCGCGGGTTGCTTCGTCGACGGCATCGAGATCGACGCCCATTCCGAGCATGAACGCCTTTGCTTCTTGGTAGGCCTGATCGACAGTGGGTGCGATCACACACAAACCCATCTTGCTGACGGTGATGTCATTTCGGTCGCGTCCGATTCGTTCGCAATGGGCCGCGAGCGCGTCCATCTTGCGGGGAACCTCGTCGAGTCCGCAGGTGAAATTTGCCGCGTCGGCGTACTGAGCGACCATACGCAAGGTCTTCTTTTCGCCGGTTCCGCCGATCATGATCGGGATGCGATTGACGGGTGGCGGTTGATTGATCGCATTGTCGACCGAATAATGCTTTCCGGTGAAGGTCGGGCGTTCATCGCGCAACATCGGGAGAATGATTTGGAGTGCTTCTTCAAGCTTTTCGAAACGATCCGTGAATGTTCCGAACTCAAAGCCAAGTGAGTCGTGTTCGAGTTCGAACCAACCAGCGCCAATTCCGAGTTGGGCGCGACCGCCGGAGACAATGTCGAGTGTCGTAATGGTCTTGGCCAGCAGTGCGGGGTTTCGGTAGGTGTTGCCAGTGACCAGAGCCGCGAGTCGCGCCTTGCTCGTGTGTTGCGCGAGTGCACCGAGTG
>JALQSZ010000095.1:3018-6052 GCA_023264135.1 Acidimicrobiales bacterium | reverse complement strand
GAACTCAGCAGGAACAGTGATGGCAATGGTGCCGCCGGGTCGGAGTACACGAATGAATTCCGAAAGCGCGGCGTTGTCATCGGGAACGTGTTCCATAACTTCAGACGCAATGATGCGATCGAACGAGGCATCGGCAAAGGGAAGCTTCGTGCCGTCGCCGGCAACAGATGTGCAGGAAATCGTCGGCGCAATTTCGCCAGCGTCTTTCATGGCAGAAGCAGTTGCGGCAACTTGTTCGAGTTCCGGTACCGCCATATCGCACGCGACAACGCGAGCGCCGCGACGTAACGCTTCGAACGCGTGCCGACCAAAGCCGCAACCCAAATCGAGCAAGCGGTCTCCGGGACGAAGTCCCAGTCGGTCGTAGTCAGCGGTCAGCACGACTCAAGCTCCCGGTCGCGCAATGCGTGAACGTTGGAAACGAGGTGCTGCACCAGCGCCGCCGGGGCGACGAGCTTGGATATGCGGAGTCTCGGCAAGAAGCGCGCGGTAGTGCTCGACAGTTCCGGTTGCCGTATGACGCCACGTCCAACGATCGATGACGCGTTGGCGGCCAGCGGCACCGATGCGGTCGCGCAGTGCTTCATCGTCGAGTGCGGTGCGCAGCATCGATGCAAGCGCTTCGCTGTCGCCCGGAGGAACAATGAGCGCAGTGTCGTTATGGGTTCCGACAACCTCGGGAAGTGCGCCGCCACTGGTCGCAACCAGCGGAACGCCGCAGCTCATCGCTTCAATTGCGGGAAGCGAGAAGCCTTCGTAGAGCGATGGAACAACGGCGACCTGAGCTTCGGAATAGAGCTCAATAATTCGTTCTTCAGGAACACCAGTAATGAAGGTGACGGCATCTCGAAGCCCGAGTTCGTCGATGATTCGCGCCGACGGGCCGCCTTCCTTGAGTCGGCCAATCACCACGAGTTCAACATGACGCTCGATACGAAGTTTGGCCAACGCTTCGAGGAGATAGCGAAGGCCCTTCATGGTCACGTCCGCGCTTGCGGTCGTAATCAGACGGCCGGGAATGCGCTGAACCGTAGGGATGGGCTTGAACAATTCTTGATCGACGCCAACGGGAACGACATGAAGTCGATCAAGCGGAACGTTTTGATCGGCGTGAATGTCGGCAAGGGAGTTCTGCGACACGGTGATAACCCGCGGCATACGCGACGCGACGCGGGTCTGCATCTTGGTGAAGCTGTACCAGCGGCCCTTCGAGAAGCGCTTCCACGCGGTTTCGGCGTGTTCCATCTCGAGTCGACGATCAACCGTGATCGGGTGATGAATAGTGGCGAGCACCGGAAGGCCAGCGCGCTCCATGCCCAGCAGGCCGTAGCCAAGGCACTGGTTGTCCTGCACAAGGTCGAACTCGTTGACGCGAGTGCGCAGGTGCTGCCAGGCGCGAATGCTGAACGCGAGGGGCTCAGGGAACGAACCGCCAATGAAACTGCCGACTTCGATGGCGTCGCCGAGATTCTTGATTTCGAACGGCAGCGGGAGACGCATCGGATAGGCGTCGTTATAAATGTCGAGACTCGGAAGTTCGACGAGCGGCACCCGGGGGTCGAGGATCGGGTACGGCTGACCGCCCAACACCTCGACCTCGTGGCCCAGATCGACAAGGGCCTTGGTCAGGTGGCGGGTGTACACGCCTTGACCACCCACATGGGGCTTGCCCCGGTAGGTGAGGAAGGCGATGCGCAGGGGGAGCTCGCCATCAGCGGCAAGATCGGTGCGCCCGGAGGGTTCGGGGCGGGGAGACATGGGTCGTCAAGTTTCGTCGGGTCCGTTGACAAAGGTCAAGACAGGGCCCGATCGTCATCCACAGGCCCTATCGGGGGGAGACTGACGGGGTGAGAGCAGTCATCCAGCGGGTGGAACAGGCGTCAGTGACCGTGGCGGGCGAGGTCATCGGGGCGATTGGGCCGGGGCTCTTGGCCCTTGTTGGGGTCACCCATTCCGATACGGCGGTCGAGGCCCGCAAGCTCGCGGCCAAGATCGCGGGCTTGCGCATTTTTGAAGATCCCGACGGCCGGATGGGCCTCTCGGTTGATGAAGTCGGCGAGGGACGAGCGGTGTTGGTGGTGAGTCAGTTCACGCTCTACGGCGATACGTCTCGGGGTCGTCGGCCCGGTTGGTCGGCTGCCGCTCCGGGCGACATCGCCGAACCATTGGTCGACGAAGTTGTTGCGGAACTGCGCCGACGAGACATCGAAGTTGCGACTGGTCGATTCGGCGCGGACATGGCGGTCGCTCTCGTGAACGACGGTCCGGTCACGCTGATTGTCGACGTGTGAGTTTCGAACGCAGCGCGGAGAAACGGTTCGTTGCGAACCACCATGCGAGCAAAAGCAGAATGATCGAGACCAGCACGATGGGAAGCGGGCCGATGACGGTCGCAATGGTGTCACCGCTTCGAAGCATGACCTCTTGTTGCAGTACGGCTTGTTCGGAGATCGAAGTTCGTTGAAGAACATCTCCTGATGGCGTCACGATCGCGGAGAAACCAGTCGGCGCTGCTTGCAACACCCAGCGTCCAGTTTCGATGGCGCGCAACTGACTCGATGCAACTTGCTGCGTTTGTACTTCGGTTAACCAATAGCTCGAACCGTTTGTTGGGTTCAGCAGAATCTGTCCGCCATGCAGTACGCCATCGCGTCCGCGATTGGTGAAGAAGATCTCCCAGGAAATGGCGACAGCAAGGTTTCCTGCTGGAGTGTGCAAAATCGCGGGCTCGGTTCCAGCAACTGCATCACGCAATGGAAGACCGCTATTGGCGCCAGCGATTCCTTCGATCACGCTGCGCAGCGGAACGTATTCACCGAATGGAACGCGTCGGACTTTGTCGTAACGCTCGCCAGACGAACCGTCGGGGAGATACACAATTGACGCGTTGGCGAAACGGGAAGAATCAAGTCCCTCAGTGATTCCAACAACGAGTGTGGTGTTGAGCGACTTTGCGAGTTCGGACAACTCTGCATTTTCGCGATTAGCGGCGATTGGCCCTTCGACGGCGACAACATTTTCGGGCCACACGACA
>JALQSZ010000095.1:0-3008 GCA_023264135.1 Acidimicrobiales bacterium | reverse complement strand
AGATCAACAGGCGTTGTTACAAGTTTTGTGGCCTCGATGTGGCGATTGAAAACATCGCGCGGATTGGTTTCGCTGGCGCGAGTTCCTTGAGGGCCACCGCCTTGTACGACCGCAGCATTGATTGTGCGGATGTCATGACCGCTCGGGGCGAAAACCGCAAAGAGCCAGAACGCGATCACTGCGGCGATCGTGACTGCACCGAGCACATGGCGGCGCTCCCACAGTGCGGAGAGTGCAACGCCGACAACGGCGACAGCAAATGTCACGCCGATTGCGCACCCAACGCGTGCGATCTGACCGAGCGGCGCGCTCGCTTGTCCCATGGCCGTCGTTGCAAGGGGGACGCCACCGAACGGGAACGTGCAGCGCGCCGCTTCGGCGAGCGTGAACGCAGCGGGAAGTGCAAGCCATCGCACCCATGAACGAGTGCTGCGGCCCGGTACCGCGAGACCAGCGAGTCCGACGTACAGCGCGAAAACCAGAACAGCGATCGGGTAACCCGGTGCGGTGAGATCGACCATCCACAACATCGCGGGTGCGAACCATGCAATTGCGACAACGGTGGATCGAACGAAACGGGCGCGTGGTTTGGCGTTGCGCAGGAGGCGGTCCCACATTGCGATGCCGAGGAAGGCGAGCGGCCACCAACCCCATGGAGGCACCGATGCGGCAATGAGAAGGCCAGCAAGAACAGCACGAAGAAGTGCACGAAGGTTTCGCGGGTCGACCATGGACTCAGGCGTGCGCGAGATGTGCGCGACGGCCGATGCGATTCATAAGTTCGCGGCCGGCGAGAACAAGAAAGAAGATCGCGACAGCGGTGCCCGCCATTGTTGCGCCCGCTGCTGTATCGAAGTGATAGGTGATGATCAGTCCGATGAAAATCGAGGCAACGCCGATCAGGCACGCGGTGGCCATCATCGTGGGAACACGGCGAACCAACAGCGCAGCAGTGGCCGGCGGTGCAATCAGCAAACCGAAGACCAACAGCGTTCCCACCGCTCGGAACGAGGCCACGATCGCAATGGCGACGAGCGTGAGCATTGCAATGTGGGCGAGACGCGGGCGCATGCCGAGCGACGCCGCCTTTTCGGAATTGAATGAGAGCGCAAGAAACAGCCGATGAAAAACAATGACGGCGATCAGTGTGACGACCGCGGCGATTGACTGCAGCCACACATCGGAGTTCTTGACACCGAGGACGGAACCAAACAGGAACGACGTGAGGTCACCAGTAAAGGAACGCGTTCGAGAAATGATTACAACGCCGAGCGCGAGCATTCCCACGAATAACAACCCGATACCGGTGTCGGCAGAAAGTTTCGAGGCCCGATTCACGAGGTTGATGCCGATCACCATGACGATGGCGGAAATGAATGCGCCGATCGCAATGTCGACACCGACGATGAAGGCAACGGCAATGCCCGGCAAGACACCGTGCGCGAGTGCATCGCCCATAAACGACATTCCGCGAATCACGACCCACGTGCCGATGAGTGAGCATGTGACCGCGGCGAGACAACCGGCGAGCAATGCCCGCAGGATGAAGTCGTAATGAAAGGGATCAGTCAGCCAGGCCACAGTGATCGGAGGCTAGAGGGTCCATCGCGCCGAGGCCGGATTTCTACTTGCCATTGAGGCCATTGGCGATGAGTCGAGCGGTGTTGGAGAGGAGACCTTGATAGGTGCTCGTCGGTGATCCTGGAGCGCCGAGCGAATCGGTCGACAGTTCCACGATGGCGATGTTCTTGCCGACTTCGCGGGCAACGGTGTCGGCAAGCTTCGACGAAGTGGTCGATTCGCTGAAGATCGCCTTCACTCCCGATGACTTGATGGTGGCCACAAGTTCACGAAGGTCCGACGCGCTGGGTTCGGCCAGCGTCGAACCGCCGGGAATGACCGTTCCTATGACTTTGTAGCGAAACCGGTTGGCGAAATATTCGAGCGCGTCGTGATTGGTGACAAGAAGGCGTTGTGTTTCCGGAACGGTGTCGAGCGTGAGCGCAGCATCGGCGGCGGCGACTTGAACGGTGTCGGTGTAGGTCTTCACGTTGGCATCGAGTACCGAACGATCAATGTTGGTGGTGCGCGCCAGTTCATCGGCGACGAGCGACGCGGCGCGAATCATGCGGTCGGGATCAAGCCAAAAGTGCGGATCGGGGTGGTCGGTACCCGGCCGCATGAGCGGATCGATATGCGAACCAACCTCAAACACGGTCGCCCCATCGTTTGCGGCGCTTTGCAGTGTGCTTGCAAGTCGTTCTTCGAGACCGAGTCCGTTGGCCACGACCAGCGATGCGTCGCGCAATCGGGCTGCCTGCGACGCAGAGGGTTCGAAATCATGTGGGTCGGCGCCTCGGGGGATGAGCACCTCCACATTGACTGCATTGCCGCCGACTTGTTGGACAAGGTCGCCCATGATCGAGGTCGTGGCGACCACGGTGGGCTTGCCGTTCTTCGAGCTCGCAGTCGAACTTCCGCACGCGCTCAGCGTCAGCGCGCCAAGTGTCATGGCGAGGACTACGAGACCGATCGGGCGCGCCGCGCGGCGAAGGCCACGACTCTGCATGCGCTCGAACTGGACCACGACAACCCCTAAATAGGAATGAGAAGCATTCTCATTATGGGGTTCTGGGCGGTGAACAGCAACCCGGCCATGCCCAGGGGCAAGACGGCTACTGGTTGGGGAGCTTCAGTCGAGGGGGCAACAGCCGATCGGCAATGTCGTCATAGGTGGCGACGGTTGCCTCGACGGTGATGGCGCCGGCCTTTTCAAACTGCAGGGTGATCGGAATCGTTTGACCGATCACGAGGGGTGCGGTGAGGCCCTTCAACAAGAGTTGGTCCGAACCAGGTTGCAAGCGGAGATCAGCGAAACCGGGAACGGCGATGCGGTCCACATCCGTAAGCGTTCCGCTGATGTTTGCGTAGACGCCTTTGCCATCGGTTGAAGTTGTCGTTGAGGCGGGAGTGACCACTTGCAGCTGCACCGAACTGGCGGCGGGCGT
>JALQSZ010000094.1 GCA_023264135.1 Acidimicrobiales bacterium | reverse complement strand
TTTGCGCGATGCGATTCGGCGCCTGGAAGTCGCCGGTCGTCGTCACGCTCGAAGCACCAGTGGCGATTGTTGCGGAGAAGGAATAGCCGCCCGATTCCTGCATGATCGTGAGTGCATCAGAAAGTGGTTTTGGAACAGCAACTGAACTGCCGCCACACGCGGTGATGACACCGGCAAGCGCCAGTGTCATCATCACAAGAAAAGCGGTGCACACCCGCCGGGCGGGTTGACGGGTGTGCACCGTGATCGATGTGTCAGTCACGAGAACCTGAGCGACCATTGCGGCCTGACTGCGATTCCGATTCCTGACGGTCTGACGAACCCGACTGGCGTGGTGCGCTGTTCACTGCGGGCGCAACGGTTGTTGCCGGGGTAGTGGTGGGGGGAGTGGTTGCATCGGGACCGTGACGATCGTGATCGTCGTTTCGGTGTTCAGAACTCACACCTCGATCTTCAATTGGAGGCGGTCCATCTCCGTGATGCTCACCGTCTTCTGATTCAGGGCCTTCGACTTCGAGTCGCACCTGGCCGTGATGGCCTTCAACTTCGACAACGATGGACTTCACGGTTCCGTCCGCAAGGGTGAAGTCGAGTTGGATGCCGTTATGCACCGCGATCGGATCGGCGACCGTGATGCCATCGAGTGGTGTCACCACAATGTTCGAAATCTCGTGCGTGGTGGGGTCGACGCTCAAACTGATGTCGCCCAAGCCGGCGAGGGTGATGGGGAAGTCGGTGACAACCGGAGCAGTGGGATCGACGGTCGTTGTGGTTGTCGGTGGGTCAACGGTTTGAGCGCCGGCGGTCGCCACGAGCGCAGTGCTGGCGCCTCCGACGGTGAGTAGAGCTGCCATCGAAATGGCGGCGGTGCGTTTCATGAGTTCGGTCTCCTTGGATGAGTCATACCCGTAGGTGTGATCAGGTGACCGCTGACGGTACGGAGGGCGTTACTCCGCAAAGGTCATGAAAAGGCAAAGTCTGGGCAAAGCCGCCGTGGCGATTGCAACGCTGCCGCAACGCTGGCTTGAGAACGACGAATGCCGCCCAGAGGGCGGCATTCGAAGACGTTGTGGAGCTGATGGGAATCGAACCCACGACCCCCTGCTTGCAAAGCAGGTGCTCTAGCCAACTGAGCTACAGCCCCGTGACCGACCTGCGTCGGCGGGAGCGGTCATCCTAGGGCAGGCGGCGACGGTGGTTGAATTCGGCCAAGAGTGGTCAGGCGAGTTAGTCGTCGCTGGCGTCGATGACGCCCTTTGACTTCTGCATCTCACGCTGTACATCGGCTTCGGTGATGGGTTTGCGGCCGTAGATGTTCCACGCAGTGACAGCGACCCCGAGGCCCCACCATCCGGTCACCCAAATTGGCCAAGGCATCCCTGACTTGTCATCGGAGAACGCCCAGATTGCCCAGAGGAGGACGTTCACGACGACAAACGTCAGCAGCATCGCTTGGAACGCTTGCTTCTGATGCAGTCGTTTGATCGCGGCGTCGCGAGCGGCGGAGTCGGAAGTCATGCCGAAACCGTAGTTCGCGGCGTTGGCTGCTTACCGATGAACTGCAGCGGCGAGAGGTCCGAGGCGCAGTGAGCCCAATCCGCTCGCAGTGTCGTAACCAGTGGCGGCCGTGCAACAGCCCACGTTGTAGAGGTCGTTTGTGCCTTGCGTGATGTCATGGAAAATCGACGGTTGCGTCGCCGCGAGGTTGTAGAGCACCGGATTCAGCGGTCCGAGTCGAATCGGGGGCTGTCCGGAACTTGTCAATGCATCGATGATGTCGGCGATGGCGCCCGCGAATCCCGGAGCGGCAATCGAGGTACCGCCGAGTTGAAGATCGGTGCATGCGCCCGACGTATCGCAGACCGGAATATCACCAAATGTGCTCGGCGACGCCAAGAACGACACGTCGGGCACGAGTCGCTTCTTTGGTCCAGAAAGGTTTCTTTGCCACGAGGGACGCGCAAACGCGTTTGAAGGTGCACCACCACCCGCTTGCTTTGTCGTTGGTGTCGCGTTCCAGACAACCTCGTCGACGACCGCACCTGTTCCGGTTGTCGAGCGAACCCATTGTGAACCACCAACTGCCGTCACCCAAGGAGATGAAGCGGGGTACTGCACAGCTTCTTTCGTGATCGATGGCGCGCAGGCACTTGAACCATTGTCACCTGCCGCCGCAATCACGGTTGCGCCTGATGCCGCTGCAGTAAGGAGTGACCATTCGGAGATTGATCGTTCTGCGTCGGTCATTGTCGATTCGCAGACACCAATGCTTGTTGCGATGACTTGCGGACCGTTCGGCGCGAGCGAAGCGTCGACAGCAGCGGCGAGCGGAAACGCGATTGAAGAAAATGGGTTGAATTGAATCATCGTGATGCTGGCGAGGTCAGGTGCGACGGTGCTCGCTGCGATGACATCGAGCGTTGATTCCTGGGCGCTTGTGCCGAAATCGGTATCGGTCGACGCATCGATACGGAGCGTCTTGACGGTCGCCATCTGGAGCCCGTGACACGATCCAAATCGATCGATTGCGGCCTGCGAGCTTCGATCGATCTGCAACATCGCTATGCCAACGTCGTGACCAGTGGAGTTAAGAGGTGGCAGCGTTGTTGCTTCGTACCATTCGATTGCTCGTTCGGTGACGTCTGTCGATGCAGGGCACGAAATCGTCGAATCGCGAGAAGTGGGGACCATTGTCGAATTGGTTGACGCGGGCGGCGAGACGCGAGCGGTCAGTCCAACAACTTCACTCACACGGGAACGAAGCGCTGCAGGAACTTTGAGAGGTTGAGACGGCTGCACGACAGTCTTCGGAGCATCCCCCGACTGAACGATTGTCGTGTTGAAAAAGTTGTTGGCATCGCTGACCTTCATTTGACCGATGATGAGGCCGCGAGTGAGGTCGATGGCACCGGTGAAACCAGCTGCTTGCAATGACTTCAATACGCTTTCAGCGTCGTTCTGTGAGGCTCCAAATGCGTCCGCGAGTTGGGACGCGCTCATCCACGACCGAAATGACTGGCTCTTCGGATCAGAAAGGTCTGTTGCTCGCGACTCGAGACCGGATTGATTGCGCTTGAGCCCGATGGCGATCGGTAGAACGAGATCGTTGGACGCGGGAGTGCCTTTGGCGCTCGCGCGTGAGGAGCAGCCAAGAAGGCTGCCCCCCAGCAGGAGAAGAACCGTGCCAACGACGACCGAAAAGACGAGGTGTCGTTGCCGAGATTGCATTACGGGGCAGTAACGAGTCCGCACTTCGTGGGAGGCGACGAAGGCTTGGGGACCTTGGTGGTCGTAGTCGTGGTGCTCGGCACGAACTTCGCCCAACCAGCCGGGAGATCCTTCGAAGCCTTCGTCCACGCGACTGCGTACGAAGCAGAGGCAGTCGACTTTCCGACCCACGATGCATCACTATCAAATTGCGTGATGATCACGTTTGCCGCAGTGGCGTTGCTCGGACCGATTGCAATTCCAAGTTCGCGGTTTTCGAACATTGATGCATTTTCGAGGTTGGTCGAGCCGACATAGCCCTGCTTGAACGTGCCATCGGAACCGCTCAGCATGATGGCCTTGCCGTGGATGTAAGTCGGTCCGGTGTAGCCGGCTTTCACCAACGGAGTGAGGTAGTCCTCAGGAGCAATGAAATTCACGGTTGCGCCAGCGTTGGCAACGGTTGTGAGGTCGGCAGTGAAACTGTCGCTGAACGAAAGCATCACTCGCACATCGACACCGCGACCTGCTGCAGCAATCACTGCGTTGAACACGGGATTGGTGCCGCCATCGGAAGCGAACTCTTCGTTGTAGATACGAACGATGTCGCCCTTCACCGCGCTATTGAGCATGTTGACTTGGTAGTTGGCCACATTGCCCTGATTCGCCATCTTGGAAATGTCGATCATCGGGTAGGGGTAACCAGCTGGATAGCTCGGGTAGTTGTTGAGCGTCCAAGTCGCGCTTCCGGTTGAAGCGTTTCCAAAGGAACCGTTACTCCAAAGGAGAGGCCCGTTTGGTTGTTGCGTGCCGTTGTCGACGTTGTTCACCGTTGTGCCAGCGCAACTGAAGTCTGAGTTGAACACGTTGCTGGCCTGTCCAACGAGTGTCGGGTCGGTGACTGTGACGTAGAAATCGGTGGCGGCGTAGAACGGATCGTTCACCGTCGAGGTGATGTAGGAGTTGAAGTTTCCGGTCGAAATCAGCAACCGAGCTGAAGAGGGAAGCGGTGAAAGTTCGGTGCCGGTTGCGTCAACGGCATCGATGATCACTGACTTTTGGTGTGTGATGTTGAAGTTGTTGCTCGACCAATGCGGAGTGAAATATTTCGCGTCGACCTTCGCTGCAGTCATTGCCGCGTTCATTTCAGTGACGAAGCCGTACTTGCCGGTTCCGTCGTCCTTGTAGCCGCCGTAGCCGTCCATCACCGTGCGGACGTAGACGCCCTTCTGCATCGCAGCAACGAGTTTGTTCACCATCGTGGTATCGCCACCGATTTGGTAGATGACAATGTCGATGCTCTTCGTTGCGGAATCGATGAGCGAATACAGAGCCTGGCCCTTGTCAGCTGGCTGAGCGGCAACGGTCATGTTGACCGCAGCGACTGCGTCGGCAGTTGCACCTGAGGGTGTCGAGGACTTCTTGTCGGAACTGCAACTGGCCAGAATCAACGTGAGTGCGATGATCGGCGCAGCGATCGCGGTAAAGCGCTTCATGAAAGTCCTTTGAGCTGAACGCCGACAATCCCGCCGGCCCGAGGCTCAATTGCTAGCACGACCCGCTATTGAAACCACTATGCACCCGAAGGCTGCAAAGAAAGCTCTCAGCGAGGGATGTTTGCCATCGCCCATTCCCATGACGGGAGTTGGTCGATGCGAACGAGGACCCAGTCCTGGTCGCCACCCATGATTGGAGCCCGGCAGTACTTGCAGGCACCGGTGTCTTCGACATCGAGTGGCGCGCCGCAATTTGGGCACTTGCGTTGGAGCAAGCCTCCCTCAGGGTTCGTCTTTGCTTGGGCAGACCGCTGGTAGATCCAGTCCTCGCACCATGGCTCCATGTTCTTATGGCCACGAACGACTTTGCCGTTTTCGTCGCTCACGACATAGTCGGCAGATTCGACAAAGAATCGGACGACAACGCTGTCGTGATGTCCATCGCAAGATGCCGCAACGAGGTTCGCATATTGAATCGCCAAACCATCCATGAGATTGGTTTGCTTCGAACGCGTATAGCCATCGATTTGCATGCGATGCGCGTTCCAAATTCCGTCGGCCATGACCGAACGCGTGAGATCTGGACGACGTTCGCTCCAACCTTGTTGCACGACATAAAACGACGCCTGCAAACCGGTGATCAATGCATCGGGATCAAACGCAGGATCATGCGCTTTGATCTCGTCGATACCCGCAGTGAGTTCGACAGCAGTCGAGGCACGCGCAGTTTCGCCTCCGCCAAATGTTTCGCCCATTGCCGCCGGTGCCATTCCGGCTGGGAGTGTCGAACCGACGCCGCTTGATGAACCGCCGCCTTGGCTGCGGCGAATCAACATGCGAATGATCATGAAGATCACCCACGCGGTGAGGCCGCCGAAGATCAGGATCGCGATTCCTGCGCCACCTCCGACTCCTCCACTGCTTCCACCAAAGAAGGAGCCGCCGCTGCTTCCACCGCTACTGCTGCCACCACCGCCGAAACTTCCGCCGCCGGTACCGCCACCTGCGCGGCCAAGAAGCACAGAGATATCGAGTGCGCGCGCGGATGCAAGCAGATGAATCGACTCGAGCATGGTGATCAAGCTCCGGCGTTCGGTGTGTCGGGATCAGTCGGTGGTGTTGGATCGGGAGCTTGCGCCGCAGGAGTTTGGCTTTCGCCACACGACGGGCAGAACTTCGCGCCGCCAGGCATTTCGGCGCCACATGCGATGCAGAACTGCGTCGCCGGCGCTTGGGCGGCCCCGCATCCGGGACAGAACTTCGCGCCTGCAGGAACGGTTGCACCACAACCAGCTGTGCAGGTACCCGCAGTCGTCCCGGCCTGGCCCACGAATCCGGCACCACCACCGGCGA
>JALQSZ010000093.1 GCA_023264135.1 Acidimicrobiales bacterium | reverse complement strand
TGACGCCCCGGTCGGTGAGACCAAAGAAGTCTGCGGTGCGTCCGGTGAGCGCGTGGATGCCTTCTTCGATGGTGATGAGCCCGGCATCGCGCACATAGTGCGTGAGCATGTAGAGGTGTTCACCGGCTGCGGCGAACAGTTGAAGATGCGCGCCACTGTCGTTGATGTTGAACACCGTGTGTGGGTCACGAAGCGCCTGCACAACATCGGACTCGCTGAGGCGCTCAGGGATTCCCATCATCTGTGATGCGACGCCGTTCGCAATGACCCAGTCGGCAAGTGCATCAGAAATATGCAGGCCAGTTTGGTCGGCGAGATCCTGGAGTGAAATGCCGAGCGGGCCTGCACCGGTTTCCGAAATCGTGAGGATCATCTCGTGAGGACGATCGATGCGGGACAGGCTCGAGCGGGTTCGGTTGTCCCAATCGGTTCGAGCGCGATCACGCCATGCCGGATCGGCGAGAGTCGAAAGTTTGGTGTCGGCGGGTCCGTTGATGACCTCGTTCCATGCTGGAACTCGCTGGAACACGAGTGAACTTTCGAAGCCGAAGAAGGGGGCGAGCGGCTTGCAGTTGACCATTGGCCACATATCGGCACCGGAGGACTGCAGGCGATTGTGAAGTTCCCACCATTCAGCGCGGCGGTCGTCATCGCGTTGATTGAACGGGATCCCCGTGTACTGCGCGCGCACGCCGCTTTCGCGAACCAGTTCGCCGAATCGTTCGGCATCGGCGATGGAAAGTTCGGGATCATTGAAGCGAGTGATCATCTGCACAGTTGCTGGTGCGTGTTTGGCAACAACACGGAACAGCGCGAGATATTCAGCATCGTCGGCGAAGTAGCCGGGGACGAGGCGCAGTGTTCGGTCCTTGTCGAAGTGATTGACGCTGAGTCCGAGTGCACCAGCAGCGAGTCCCTCGTCGAGCACTGCGCACATGTCGGCGATTTCGTCCGGGGTAGCTGCGCGTGTCCATGCATCGGCACCCATCACCCACGTGCGCAAAGCGAGGTGTCCGAGATAGCCGGCAACGTGCACCGCAGTGGGTTGGGTGCGCAGAGCATCCATGTACTCCGGCCACGATTCCCATGACCACGGGATTTCCTGCTCGAAAGCTTTTCGTGGCAGATCTTCAAGGAAGCACAACAAGTCGACGATTTCGTCGCGTTGGTCGCCTTTCAGCGGAGCAATGGAGTTTCCGCAGTTACCGAAGACCATCGAGGTGTTCCCGTACGCCGGCAATGGATCGAGCTCGGGGTTCCACCACATCGCCCCGTCGAGATGGGTGTGGGTGTCGATGATGCCTGGCGCAACAAACGAGCCGCTGGCGTCGAGGATCGACTCGCCATTGAGTGAGAGCCCTTGACCGATTTCAACAATCACGCCGTTGCGAACCCGGATGTCGGCGACATAGGCCTTCGCTCCAGTCCCATCAACAATTGTTCCGCCCGTGATCAAAAGATCGGCCATGGTTCCCCCTGTGTTGGGGTCGAATCTACCTTCGGAAACTCCTAGGCTCAGCGGCGTCATCTTCAGAGGAGAATTGTTGTGACCGTTTATGACCGTCCGTTTGGCCGCCACTTTGAGGACTTCGAGGTTGGTGACGTGTATCGCCATTGGCCAGGGAAGACCATCACCGAAGCCGACGATCACCTCTTCTGCATGATCACCATGAACCACCACCCAACGCACACCAACAACTGGTTTGCCGAGAATGAATCACCGATGGGTCAAGCACTTGTGGTGGGCAACCTCGTGTATTCGCTCGTGTTGGGTATGAGTGTTCCCGATGTAAGTGGTGCGGCGATCGCAAACCTCGAGGTCGAATCACTCAAGCATGCAAAGCCCACATTTCACGGCGACACGATTTATGCCGTCACCAAAGTGCTGGCCAAGAAGGAAACTTCAGACGGCAAGCGCGGCATCGTGACGGTGGAAACAAAGGGAATTAATCAGCGCGGCGAAGAGGTGTGCGAATTCCGCCGTCGGGTGATGGTCTGGAAGACCGAGTTCGCTCCAACTCGCGGACTTCCCTACAGCGACGACGTCTTCTCCGAAGAGTGATGCGTGCTCGGATCGCCTGACGTCGAGGCGGTTCTCGCATGGTCGGCGGGTCGTCGTGACGATCTGCCGTGGCGACAGACCCGCGACCCTTGGGGTGTCCTTGTCTCGGAATTGATGCTTCAACAAACGCAGGTTTCACGCGTGATTCCTCGTTGGCATCAATTTCTTGCGCGGTTTCCGTCGGCGGCGGCATGCGCCAAGGCGCCACTTGGCGACGTCGTCACCGAGTGGGCCGGGCTTGGCTACAACCGACGAGCGGTCAATCTTCATCGCGCCGCGGTCGCTGTGGTCGAGCATCACGGGGGAGTGGTGCCGAATGAACTCACAGAGTTACTGGCACTTCCTGGGATCGGTCCTTACACCGCTCGAGCGGTGCTGGCCTTTGCTTTTGAACACGATGTTGCCGTTGTCGACACCAATGTTGGTCGAATACTTGCGCGTCAACGTGGTGAGCGGTTGAGCGTGAAAGACGCGCAGAAGTTCGCCGACGACATCGTTCCAATTGGGATGGGTTGGTCGTGGAATCAGGGGCTTCTCGATGTAGGCGCACTGATCTGCACGAAGCGTTCGCCTCGTTGTGGCGAGTGTCCAACGTCATCGAGTTGTCGATGGTTTCAAGCGGGAACTGTTGCGCCTGATCCAGCGATTGGTTCCGCTGCGGTGAGTAAGGGTCAATCGAAGTTTGAAGGATCGTTTCGAGAAGGTCGCGCGCGGCTGCTCGATGTGTTGCGCACGGGGGTAGAGGTTTCGCCAGAACACTTTCGTGCAGCGTGTGGATGGATGAACCGAGACGAGGGTGAAGCCGATGCAAAGCGCGCGGCGGAATCGCTTGTTCGAGACGGGCTCGCGATCAAACGACGCGATGGAGCGCTCTCGTTACCGTGATGTTCAGGATCCGATGAAGTCCAAGACCAGTTGATTGAACTCCTTTGGCTTCTCAACCTGAACGAAGTGGCCAGCCCCTTCGATGATTGCTGCCCGTGAACCAGCGCTGAGTTCTTGCGCTGCATTTTCCGCGTACTCAACGCCGATGCAGCCATCGTTTCGTCCGTGGACATAGAGCGTTGGCTGCGGCGGCGGCGAACCGAGCGCGTTCTGAATGTCTTGGTAGTCCGCCGACACAGGTTCGGTTCCCCACGTTGCGCGGTAGTAACCGAGCGCGGCAGCGAGATGTTCAGGAGCGCCCAGCGAATCGCGAATGTGTTGCATGTCGAGTGTTGCGTCGTAGCCCGGTGACCAGTCGGCCCAAAGCCGTTCAATGAATTCAAGATCATTCATGGAGACGACGTAATCGGAGAGACCGACCTGGAAGAAGAACATGTACCAAGACCGCTTGAGTTGGTCATATGTCGTCATGGCATTCGCCATTGCGCCCGATGGAGGAACTGCTGCGGTGACAACTCGACGCCAACGATCAGGTGCATACGAGGCAGCGCCATAGGTCGCGAGTGCTCCCCAGTCGTGGCCGATGATGACCGCATCAGCATCGCCACCGAGTGCCTCATGAAGCACCGTGGCATCTCTTGCAAGCGTGGCGACGTGGTACTGGCCGTCGGCGGGAATCGAAGTTGGCGCGTAACCACGCATGAACGGAGCGACAGCCCGATATCCGGCGTCGGCGAGCGCCGGTAGCAGCTCTCGCCATCCGTAGGCCGTGTCGGGAAAACCGTGCAGGCAAAGGGCCAACGGGCCTGAATCACCAGCGGTGAGGCACCCGTAGGTGAGTTCACTGGTGGGGACGGTGATGGAGTCGATCTTCATAGTGCGACGGTAGCGAGAATTCGTCGAGGTGTGAGAGATGTCACTTTCTCTTCACTTCGTTTGACTCTTGTCCTAGCGTTCGCCGTCCATTCGTGCACGGGGAGGAGGTGGGCAGTGGAGATCACGTTCTACGGGGTTCGGGGCTCAACACCCTGTGCCGGAGAGAGCACGTCGCGCTACGGCGGTAACACCGCGAGCGTCGTGATTCGCAATGGCGATGACGATCCGATCCTGCTTGACCTCGGCACGGGACTTCGTTATTTCGGCGCCGATCAAGGTGCGGGTTCGCAACTGCGAGCACACGCACTTGTGACCCACTTGCATTGGGATCACGTGCAAGGGCTTCCGTTTTGTCAGCCGTTGCTTCTCGCTGGTTCAACGCTTTCGGTGTATGGGCCTGCACACGATGGTGTTGGTTTTGCTGAAGCGTTCGATGAATTGATGCGACCACCATTTTTTCCGGTAACTCGTCAAGATCTTCCGAGTGAGATTTCGTTCTTCACGATTGCTGAAGGTGTGCACGAGATCGCTGGTGCAAAAGTCACCGCTCTTGAAGTTCCACACACCGACACCACGTTTGGTTACCGAATCGAACGTGACGGGTTTTCAGTGGCCTATGTCAGCGATCATCAACAGCCTGTCGATGGCGAATCGGTTGAGCCTGGAGTTCTTGAACTGTGTCGTGGCGTCGATGTACTCATCCACGATGCGCAATACACGCCAGAAGAATTTGAACGTAAGCCAACATGGGGCCATTGCACCGTCGCCTATGCCGTTCGCGTCGCAGCTGCTGCCGGTGTCGGGCAGCTCGTGCTTTTCCATCACGATCCGTCGCACGACGACGACACAATTGATCGCCTCTTCGCCGAGGCGCAGGAAACCGGTCGAGCGCTTGGTGTTCACTCAATCGCAGCGGCGTACGAGGGCCTCAGCATCACCCTCGCCTAGGATCTCGCACTTGTGAGCGAGACTTCCGAAACAACCCCATTTGATGGCGCCAAGTACCGCCAGGTTCTTGGACATTTTCCTACTGGCGTCACTGTCATTACTGCGATGACCGACGATGGTCCCGCAGGTATGGCGATCGGATCTTTTACGTCGTTGTCTCTTGATCCTGCGCTCGTGTTGTTCAGCGCAACCAAGACGTCGGCGAGTTGGGGCAAGCTGCGTGGTGCCGGGAAGTTCTGCGTCAACATCCTCGCCGATGACCAAGAAGACATCAGCCGCGTCTTCGGCTCGAAAGCGGAAGACAAGTTTTCCGAGATCGGATGGAAACGTTCGGGTAACGGCGCGCCACTGATTAATGGAGTGCTTGCTTACATCGACTGCGATCTTCACTCGGTGCTCGATGGCGGCGACCACGACATCATCGTCGGTGCAGTCACCGATCTCGATGTGAAGCATGAAGGCGGAGCACTTGTGTTCTTCCGCGGTGGCTACGGCCGGGTGGCGTTCTAACTCATGGCCATCTACGCGCTGGGCGACATGGTCCCGGAGATTCATCCCGACGCGTGGGTGCATCCTGAAGCGGTGGTGATTGGCGATGTCACGATTGGCGCCGACAGCACGATTTGGCCATGCGCGGTGCTTCGCGGAGACAACGGCGGAATTCGAATTGGCGAGCGAACGTCAATTCAAGACGGAACCGTGATTCACTGCATTCCGACTCGTCCAACAATTGTTGGAGACGATTGCGTGATCGGCCACATTGTCCATCTCGAAGGTTGCACGATTGAAAGCAACTCACTCGTTGGTAATGGTTCGGTTGTTCTTCACGACGCAATAGTTCGGTCAGGCTCGCTCGTAGGTTCGAACGCTGTTGTGCCGAATCGGATGGAAGTTCCGACGGGAATGATGGCGCTCGGAATCCCTGCCAAGTTGCGTGAGGTTGGGCCGAATCAAGCCTTCGTGCAGGAAATCGCGGTTCGCGATTACGCCGAGCGTGGCAAGTTGTACCGCGAGCAAATGCGTCGGCTCGACTAGTCGTCGAGGTTGGCGACTTACGCGCCCGAGCCCAACCAGTTGAACGGTGCCCAGGGCAGATTGCGCAGCACCCAAAATGCAAGAACGGCGACGCCAATCGCAATCCATGTTGCGCGATTGAACGTGAAGCGAAGCTGACGTTTGCCAAGTCGTTTGGCGATCGCATTCCATCCGAACCAAAACGCGCTGAACACAAGGATGGCGACGAGCAGGACATTGTGGTTAAGCGCTCGCACGACGTCGCCGTGCAGAAGTGCGTGGAGTCC
>JALQSZ010000092.1 GCA_023264135.1 Acidimicrobiales bacterium | reverse complement strand
CTCCCGACAACATCACCGTCGACGATCCGTCGAACACTGCGTTCGCAACATCCGATGCTTCAGCGCGAGTCGGACTCGGCGAATGAATCATTGACTCGAGCATCTGGGTCGCCGTAATCACGGGGCGTCCAGCAGCGATACAGCGACGAATGATTTCTTTCTGCAGATGTGGCAGTTCTTCGATCGGGAACTCCGAACCGAGATCGCCACGCGCAACCATCACCGCATCGGCAACTTCAACGATCGACGCGAGGTTCTGAACTGCAGCGCGAGTTTCGATTTTGGCGACGACCATTGGTCCGCGCGGAGCCGGCTCGGTTCCCACTCGACGGATGTCGTGCGCGGAACGAACGAACGACAACGCGACCATGTCGATTCCGACCTCAACGAATGCATCGAGAAAGCGGAGGTCTTCCGGTGTCGGCGTGGCGATTCGAAGTCGATCGGACGGAATATGAATACCGGGACGACCGGTCAGATGGCCACCGTGATTCACGCGAACACGAAGATGATCGCCCTGACGACCGAGCGACTGAACCTGCACCGCACCGTCGCCGAAGACCAACTGATCGCCTTCATGAATATCGGTGAGTAGATCCTCGTAATCGACTTGGAAAACCTCGGCGGTGCTCGCCTCGGTTCCAGGAGTGACCAAAAACTCTTGACCATCAACAAGAAGGACACCGTCTCCGGGCAACTTGCCGAGGCGAACCTTTGGTCCGGGCAGGTCGGCGAGGATGCCGACCGGACGCCCTACTTCGGCGGCGACTGCGCGAATGCGGTGATAGCGCTCAAGGGCAAGTTCGAGGGACTCATGCGAGAGATTGATGCGGGCGATGTCCATGCCCGACTGAATGAGACCCTTCAGCACGCGTGGATCGTCGGAAGCTGGTCCGATTGAAGCGATGATCTTGGTGCGACGGGTCATAGGTCCACGCTACCGGTGGGAACTCCTCGGGAAAGAACCCATTTGCGTGAACTCTTGGCAATTCGACTAGTTCAGCAGCGCTCGAAGTTCTGCAGCAGCGAATCTGAAGCCCTTGGCTTCATCTGGCGGAGCCTCAGCGGCAACGGCTTCTAAGACACAAGAAGCACGCTCAAAATCTCCGGAGGCTTCATAGGCACGAGCGAGTTCGGCGCGTTCCCAGATCGAGGCATCGGGAAGAAGACTCCGCAAACGGGTGGCAATGATGCGCGACCGATGATCAGCGTCGGCTGTTGCGATCTGCGCCACGTTGTTGAGCATGCGACGGATGATTCCCCGAGGACCAACTGGCGCCAACATCGACCGATGCCATGGTGCATCGGGGCCATGCAATTGCGAGAAGAGTTGCTGACACCCGTAGTCATCGAGTTTCTGCCCGCCATCAAACGCATCGATATAGGTCTCACTCGCGGTATCGAATGTAAGGAAATGACCGGGCATGCCAATTCCAGACATCGCGCGCCCGGCTCGGCGACCAATCGCCATCAGGACAATCGACAGCGTGATTGGAATTCCCAAGCGACGATCAAGCACGGAATCGAGACAGGAATTGTTTTGGTCGTAGTAGCCGCATCGATTACCCGCGAAACCGAGTTCACCGAAAACTCGCTCAAGAACCGCGTCGAGGGACGGCCCGCAACCATCTGCGAGTCGGTCGAGTTCAGCGAGTCGGTCATCGACAGACACGCCATCGTGGAAATGCGCTGCAAGAACGATCGCCGCTTCGTCGACGGCGATGAGTCGCTCGTCGCCAGCCATCAGAATCGCGAAACGGTCTGTCGTTCCCACGTCGTTGAGGGTATCGGCGTTGGAGAATTTTCCGCCGAGGCAGTACCGGCCCGGTCTACGGTTCGGAGGTGCGCACCGAGACTCACCCGTTCCTCCAACACGAGGGACCCATTGCCTTCGCTCACCGAGGGGGTGCCGGTGACTGGCCGGAAAACTCTCTCGAAGCGTTTGAACAGGCAGTCGCGATCGGCTTCGACTATGTCGAGACCGATGCCCACGTGACCTCCGATGGAGTGGTCATCGCCTTCCACGACGATCACCTTGATCGCGTCACCGATCGGGTTGGGCTCATTTCGGAGCTGCCCTGGTCGGAAGTTTCTCAAGCGCGCATCGATGGCATCGCCCCGATCCCCCTCTTAGAGGAACTACTCACGACCTGGCCGACGCTCAAAATCAATATCGATCCCAAACACGACGAAGTTGTTGAACCTCTCGCCGATCTTTTGAAGCGAACCGGTTCACTCGACCGAGTCTGTCTGGGCTCGTTCTCCGATCGCCGACTCGATCATTTCCGGGCCCAGTTCGGCGCCGAGGTCTGCACGTCGATGGGTCCAAAGGGTGTCGCCCGAATTCGAGCGGCGAGTTTTGGAGTTGGACGGAAAGTGCCCGATGGGGACTGCCTGCAAGTGCCGACCCATGCCGGGAAGGTGCCGCTTGTCGATGCACGCTTTCTGAAGCGAGCTCATCGCGCCGGTTTACCTGTGCATGTGTGGACCATTGATGAAGCCGACGAAATGCAACGACTGCTCGACCTCGGTGTCGACGGGATCATGACTGACCGTCCGTCGGTCCTACGAGAGGTCCTTGCGTCGCGAGGCCAATGGAACGGACCCTCAGATGCATCGTCGGAAGCTCCGAGCGCGTGAACTTGACCCGGTTCACCAATGCCTAGGACCTCGCCTAGTCTTCGAATGGTTGACAGACCGTTAGGTACTGCCTAGGTTCCCGTCTGTGGCGCAGGTCACACGGGGGCGGTTGTTCCCTCGCGAGTCGAAATCCGAGATCCGTACACCCATGTCGCAACTGCCAGCTCCGCTCCCCATCGAGGCGCCACGATGAGATTCGTTCGCAGGAAGATCGTGCAGCTCGTCGTTGTCCTTCTTTGCGTCACGTTTTTGTCGTTCTTGCTCCTTGAGTTACTTCCTGGAGATACCGCAACGCGACTTTGCGCAGGCGCGGGCGGTCAGGAATGCGTCGATCAGAAACGTGCGGAATTCCATCTCAATGATCCGATGCCAGTTCGTTATGTGCGTTGGCTTGGTGCTGCAGTCACCGGCGACCTCGGCGTTTCCGCCCGAAACGCCCAGCCGGTATCGGAGGCACTTGCAGAGCGCATGCCCGTCACGATTGAACTGCTTTTGTATTCGCAATTCTTGGCGCTCCTTGTTGCCGTTCCCCTTGCATTTGCCGCAGCGAAACGAGCCGGTGGAGTTCTTGACCGAACGTCGAGCGCAACGCTCTTTATGTTGCTGGCCGTTCCCAACTTCGTGATGGCAATGCTGTTGATCTGGATCTTCCCGGTCACGCTGAAAATTGGCAACGCGACCGGTTACACCGCATTTAGCGAGAACCCGCTCGCGAGTTTGGCCTCGCTCACCATCCCCGCAGTCTGTTTGGCAGTCGCGGAAATGGCGGTCTACATGCGACTGTTACGCACCGACCTCATCGCCACGATGCAGGAAGACTTCATCGCGATGGCGCGAGCGAAGGGCATGACACCTCGCCGTGTTCTTTACGGGCATGCCTTCAAGCCTTCGACCTTCTCGCTCATCACCGTGATCGGTCTCAACTTCGGTCGTTTGGTAGGCGGCACCATCATCCTCGAAGTGATCTTCGGCCTGAACGGACTCGGTGGTTACACCTACGCCGCAATTCAGGGCCAGGACTACGTACCTGTTCAAGGTGCCGTCGTTGTGATCGCCTGCGCCTACGTGTTTGTGAACTTCCTTGTTGATCTTCTCTACGCCGCCCTCGACCCCAGGATTCGTCATGCCCGCGCTCTCGCCTGACGATGCAGGCCGTCCGGCCAAGGACTCCGTCTTCTCTGCCAGTGGCGATATCGCCACAGAGGTGACGCGTATTGCTGACGGTGATTCGTACAACATCGAATCGCTCCACACCCTTGATCCCGATCAGGTCGAGGGAGCACGCGCGAAGAAGCGCCTTGGGTTGTTCTTCTGGATCGCTGCGGGGTTCTTCATCCTTGTCGTGGTCCTCGCCATCACCGCTCCGTGGTTGCCAATCAAGAACCCAGCGAAGGTTGTCGGGCGTCCTCGACTTGCCCCGAGTGCCAAGTTTTGGTTCGGAACCGATTCACTCGGCCGAGACATCTTCAGCCGTGTCATCTGGGGCGCACGCGCCTCACTCGCTGTCGGCTTCCTGTCGATTCTCTTCGGCGGCGTGATCGGAACAGCGATTGGCATCGCCGCCGGTTACCTCCGAGGCAAGACCGAAACCGTGCTCATGGTGATGATGGATGTCTTGCTGTCATTCCCGGCGTTGCTTCTCGCGTTAGCAATCGTGAACTTCACCGATTCCAAGACTGTGCTCACCGTGTCGATTGCGCTCGGCATTGTGGCCATTGCTCCGACTGCGCGACTCGTACGCGCCAACGCGCTGATCTACGGCCAACGTGAATTTGTCACCGCAGCTCGCTCACTCGGTGCGAGCCATGTGCGCATTCTCCGTCGCGAGATTCTGCCGAACATCATTCCGCCACTTCTTTCCTTCTCGATCATCGCAATCGCCGTCGCCATGGTTGCTGAGGGCGGACTCTCCTTCCTCGGCCTTTCCATCGATGCGGCGTCGACCGCCACATGGGGAAACATGATTGTGAGTGGCAAGCCTGCGCTTGAAAATGGCGCTCCATGGATTTCACTCATTCCAAGTGCGGTGTTGTTCCTCACCGTGTTGGCGCTCAACTTCTCCGGTGATCGCATTCGCGAATACACCGACGTGAAGGAGGGATGATCGTGACTGACACTTCGCCACACGCACAGAACTCCCCTCTGCTTGAAGTTCAAAACCTTTCGACTTCGTTCCGCACCGAACGGGGCGTCGTGCATGCAGTCGACGATGTTTCGTTTGTTCTTGAACGCGGACAAACGCTCGGCGTCGTCGGTGAGTCCGGTTCGGGAAAGACCGTTCTCTCCCGATCAGTTATGGGTCTTCTTCCGAAGCGCAATGTGATCCGAGAAGGACATGTGCTCTACGAAGGCACCGATGTCATCGGCTACAACGAAAAGCAGATGAGCGAGGTCTGGGGCGCCGAAATGGCGATGATCTTCCAGGACCCAATGACCTCGTTGAATCCCGTCATGAAGATCGGCAAGCAAATCACCGAATCGCTGCGCCACCATCTCGGCGTCGATAAAGAGGAAGCCACTGCGACTGCGACTGCGTTGCTTCGTCAGGTTGGAATTCCCGAACCCGAGCGTCGGCTGAACGAATATCCCCATCAGTTGTCAGGCGGTATGCGCCAACGCGTCACCATCGCGATCGCCCTCGCCTGTGGTCCGAAAATTCTGTTTGCCGATGAGCCCACCACTGCGCTCGATGTCACCGTTCAAGCACAGATCCTCGATCTTCTTGATGATCTTCAGCGCGACCGGCATATGGCAATGATTCTCGTGAGCCACGATCTCGGAGTAGTTGCGAGCCGTACCGACGAGATCATGGTGATGTACGGCGGCAAGGTCGTCGAGAAGGCGGCTACTGCGGAACTGTTCCGCAATATGAAGATGCCGTATACCGAAGCGCTCTTGCGTTCGATTCCGCGTATCGAACACCCGAGCCATACGCGCCTTGAAGCAATTCCTGGTCGTCCGCCGAATCTGTTGTCACCCCCGGCCGGCTGCAACTTTGCTCCTCGTTGTCGTTATGTCCAAGAGAAGTGCCTCACCGAAGAGCCACCGCTTGAATCAGAAAACGGTCACGCGTGGCGCTGTTGGTACCCCGTCGGTTCTGAAGCGAATCGTGAGGCCCTGGCACGCAACACCGCGGCAGGCGTTCCTGTCGGCATTCCCGCTCCGGGATCCATGAGCTCGGCAGGAGGCCACTGATGGCCGGTTCCGGTACCGCCCATTTGCGTGACGCGTCAGCGTCGCTTCTGCGCGCCGAGCACATCGTTGTTGAATTCCCCATCGGCTCCACGGGCCTCAAAGTGCACGCCGTCAGTGATGTCAGCCTCGACATCCTTCCCGGCGAAACGCTTGGTCTCGTTGGTGAATCAGGTTCGGGAAAGTCAACAACCGGACGAGCCCTCATGCAGATGCCGTCGCCAACTTCGGGTTCGGTGTTCCTTCAAGACCATG
>JALQSZ010000091.1 GCA_023264135.1 Acidimicrobiales bacterium | reverse complement strand
GTCTCCTGGCGGGCATAGGCCACGAGGAGGTCCCATAGATCCTGAGCGATCTCAGTGATGGACTTGGAGGACGCCACGTTTGTTCCTTCGGTGTCGAGGGCTTTGGTGTCTCAGGGCTTCGGGGCAGCGGCGCTGCTCAGATCTATGAGTATCCCATCCAGACGGCTCGATCGTCGCCACAGCGCCAAATGGCACGCCAACAGCGCTACTCCAGCGGAGGTGGACCGTCGTCAAGGGCATCGAGCGCATCGAGGAGCGACGCCTGATCGCGCAAGCTTTCAAGCAACAGCGAGAGTCGGGAATCGGGGTCGGGAGTGTTGAGGGCTGAGAGTCGATCAAGGGGCCCGAGCGGCGAGAGCGCCGCAAGCTGAAACGACGCGATCGACACATCAGCGGAAAGCTCGGGAAGTGAGGACATGGCGGATCGGTCGACACCGTGGCGAGCCATAACGTCCAACACTGCCTCATAGGTTTGTCGCACGAGTTCTTCGGCCGATGACGAAGCGGGCTCATCGGGCCATGGTTCAGCGATGCAACGTGGAAACGGATCATCTTCGAGCCATTCGATGACACGTAGACGTTCGAGACCCACGCCGACGACAGACCACCTTCCATCAGGCGACTCTTCAGCGTTCGCGATGCGCACGAGTGTGCCGGTTGTGCTGCGCTCGTCTCCCCCACCCACTTCGCTTCCGCGCTCGATCAGGACCGATCCGAACAAACGATCCGACGTGAGACAGGTCATGACGAGAGCGCGATAACGCGGTTCGAAAATCTGAAGTGGAAGCCCCACCCCTGGAAGAGCGACTGAGCCCAACGGGAACATCGGAAGCTCACGCGGCCATTCCGACGTGTTCATGCTCACTTCGTCGGCAGTGGTCCGAGCGACGCGATCTTCGGACCCTTCGCATACGTCATCAACCGATCGGTAAACCCGTCGGCGACACCAGTCGTTCGTGTGTCGTTTCCGTTATGGATGAATGAAAACGCCAAGGTGTTTCCTTGCGGTGTATCGGCGAAACCAGTCAACGCGTTCACGCTGTTGAGCGTTCCCGTCTTCGCTCGAACTCGTCCCGTCGATGCAGTTGCGCTCATGCGTTTGCGTAGCGTTCCGGTTCGACCGCCCAGTGGGAGCGCCGCGGCCAGATCAGGATTCCTTGAAAGGGCGTTCACGAATGCGAGATCAAGTGCGCACGAGATTCGGTCGGTGGTGTCGAGTCCCGAGCCATCGACCATCACCAGTCCCGTGAGGTCGAAACCTTGACGCTTGAGCGATTCCTTTACCGCTTCGAGGCCGGCTGCCGTCGTTCCTTGACCCTTGGCCGTGAGCCCGATTTCTTTCAACACGAGTTCTGCGGTGGTGTTGTCGGAGTCGGTCAGCATTTCCGACAGCACCTTGACCATCGGAACGGAATCGAACGACGCAATTTCCTTGCCGTCGGCGGGAGCTCGACCAGTCGAAGCTCCCCCATTCACCTTGATTCCCTTCGCAGCGAGAACAGTGCGAAGTGTCTGCGCAAACAACAACGGAGGATCACCGGCCTTGCGGTTCGCGGTCGCTTCACCAGGCGTGTCGGTGTACCCGGTATTGCCGTCGTTCACGAGCAGCGCCGAAAGCGGCGCCACGGTTCCACCGACCTGGTAACGCGTCGGCCATGACGGAATCCACCGAACATTGTCGTACCGAGAGTCATCGCCGATGATCCCACCGCTGATCTCTTTTACGCCGGCTCCTGAAAGTGTGTCGGCAAGTTGGTTGAAGTCTTCATAGAACTGATCCGGATCGTCGAAGACGGTTTTGTAGCCACTGGTAGCGAAAAGCGGATCGCCACCTCCGACGACGTAGAGATCGCCATCAATGACACCATTCTTGGGTTGCTTTGACGCGATGAAACGGGTGGTGAAGGTGGCGTCGGGCCCGAGGATGTCGATTGCCGCCAGAGCTGTTGCAAGTTTCAGCGTGGACGCAGGCGCAAGTGACTCTCCTTCTCCGTGGCTGTAGATGATTCGGCCGTCCTGTTCGACGATCGCGCAGGTGGTGCCGACAACCTTGGAGAGGTACTGATCGATCGATGAAATGAGATCCGGGTCAGCTGTCGTTGCTTGCAATGCACCAGGGAATCGTCGTGCGGAAAGCAACGGAGTCGTCGGCGTTGCGTTTGCTGCGTTGGTGGCTGCGTCATCATTCGATGTCGCCGCGAGTGCCACTGATGGAGCGATGACGAGAACACCGAACGTAACGAGCGCGACAAATCGCTTTCCGCAACGCATCAGATTTGTTGGGCGGACTCGTTCGTCAACGAGTCGAGCCATTGCTCGCGTTCGTTCATGAAATGCAGCGCACGGACCGCACGTTCTGCCGAAGGGAAGCAATAGCGATCAGCTGCTCGGACTGCCGCGACTGCTGCATTCGATGGATCCGCTATCGCCAATTCCGAAGCAATCAACACCGGCTTTACCGATGCCTCTGACGCCGCCAACGCCACGTCGACGTAGCGAGAGTCCTGCCGATCGTGGAACGCGACGATCCGTTCAAGACCGTGATCGGGGTAGAAGGGACCTTCACGTTCGAGTCGACCTTGATTCGACTGAATACCCATGCCGAGCACCAGCGTCGCGTCGATTTCGGGGTGACCGACGACGGCATCGAGGACAGCGGGAACGGTGTCTTTTGTTTCTCCACCAGCAAGGTCGATGGGATTATTTCGACTCCAACGTGGCGGCAACAGTCCATCGAGCGTGGTTCGCAGATCGTCTGGCAGATCGACGAGTTCAAGCGATGAGGATGCGGTGGCGTCTGCAGCGAGCACACCCCATCCTCCCACGGTGGTCACGATTGCCAACCGCGGCCCTGCCGGACGAGGAAGTGTCGCGAATGCCGCTGCGATGTCGAATGCCTCGGCAATCGATGCTGCTCGTGCCGCACCTACTTGCCGACACATTCCGTCGAAGACCCGATCATCTGTCGCAAGCGATCCCGTGTGACTTGCTGCCGCCTTTGCGCCGGAGCCTGATGCTCCACCTTTCACAATGACAACTGGCATCCGTTTACAGACCGCCTCGAGACGATTCGCAAATTCACGTCCATTCGCAACACCCTCGAGGTACACCAGACCAACCGCAGTTTCAGGATCGTCGGCGTAGAACTCAAGCATGTCGATGACGCCAACCTGCGCGGCGTTTCCAACAGAAATGGCGCGACTAACGCCAACACCGCTTTGACGAGACAGATTCATGAAGGAAGAAACAAAGTTTCCCGACTGGCTGGCGATACCGATGCGCCCGGCGGGCGGATAAGGGGCAACGATCTGTGCGCAAAGTTGCGACGGCGTCGACACCAAACCTTGACCATTTGGCCCGACAATCAGAATGTTGAGCTCGTTTGCAAGCTCAACGAGTTCCTCTTGAAGTTGCTTTCCTTCATCGCCCGATTCGCCGTAGCCGGCGGAGGCGATGAATGCGGCTTTGATTCCCTTCGCTGCCGCCTGTCGAAGCAACTCTGGGTTGGTGCTTGCCGGCGTGCACACAAACACGAGATCAACTGCGCCGTCGGGCAACTCAGTGAGATCAGCGAGTGTTTGCAGTCCAAGGACTTCGGCGCGTTCGCGGTTTGTTGCGTACACGTCGCCGCTGTAACCACAGGTGAGGATGTTGTGAAGGGCAACGAATCCAAATTTTCCTGGATGGGTTGAGGCTCCGGCTACGACCACAGCGCGAGGGTCGAAGAGTGCAGTGAAGTGCGCAGGTGTAATCACTGCGACACCACCGATCGATCCAACTCGACAAGGGCATCGAGAGCGACAGGACGACCGTCGACGATCATCACCGGATTGAGGTCGATAGAAACCACTCCGTCGATTTCCATCGACGCTCGCGAGAGGGCAAGCAACAGGTTCGCGAGAGCGTCTCTGTCGACTTCGCCTTCACCACGAAAGGAGCCGAAAAGCGACTGACTGCGCAATGAAGACAGCATGTCGAAGGCGTCGTAGAGACGCAGTGGGGCGAGCCGCACGGTCACGTCAGCAATTGCTTCGGCGAGAACGCCTCCCAGACCGAAGACCACGGTCGGACCGAAAACGGGGTCGACAGAGATACCGGCGATGAACTCGCGCAAACCGGTGGCCATCGGGGCAATCAAGACGCCAGTGGCCTCGTCTTCTGGTCGAGCGGCATCAAGAAGGTCCTGACAGGCCTGCTGTACTGCTTCGGGACCTTCGACACCTAAGCGCACCAGTCCGCGCTCTGATTTGTGGGCGATGTTCGCCCCGCACAGCTTCAGGGCGAGTGGACCGCCCCATCGCTGCGCAAGCGAAGAAGCCTTAGATGATGCGGTAACGAGTTCCTCGGGAAGAAACGGAACCCCGTATGCCGAGAGGAGTGACTTGGACTCCGACTCCGAAAGCGTCTTGCTCATGGTTCAAGTGCGGCCTTGAAGAAAGATCGAAGGTGCTCTAACCGCTCTTCGAGTGCGTCGAGCGCGAGAGGATCGCGGTCCAAAAGACCTTCAATGAATGGGAGATCACTGAAATAACTAAGGAGAGCACCGTAACCGGTGAGCATGAGTTGCTCCGCATCGAATCGGCGGAACGTGCCTGCTTCCATCTCGACGGTGAAGTACTCGACCGCCTTTTGGAAGAGCGGTCGTAGTGCGACTCCAAGGTCGACGCCGAGACGACGGCCTCCGTCGAGTGCTTCGCGACGCACAATGCGAACAAACTGCGAGTTCTCCATAAAGAAGGTGAAACCTGCAGTGAGAACGAGGTCGACCTTCTCCCAACCCTGCACAGGAGAATCGGTTGCGGTGTCGACTTGGATGATCCATCCGGCGAGCGCCCGATCGAACACCTCTTTATAGATCGCTTCCTTCGAGGGAAAGTGATGCAGCACGCTGGATCGTCGGATTCCAACTGCGCCGGCAATGTCATTGAGCGATGTGCCGTCGAAGCCGTTCTCAGCGAAGCAGAGCTCTGCCTCGATGAGAATTACCTCTCGGGTTGGTGTTGCACCCTCGCCCACGGCCATTGGCTCAGGCTAGTGGTGGGGTGTTCGCCGTGTACGTGACTCCGATTACCTTCTCGTTCATGGAGATTCTCTCAGCGCTGTTCATCGAAGGAATTGAGACCCGTCAGGTGCCTGGGCCATCGACCCGGATCGACATCACTGGAATCCAGTTCTCCGCTGCAGCGCCGCATGCAGTTCCGGTCACCCTTGAGCCGCACCTTTGCGTGATTGTCCACTGCCCTGTCGGTTCGCGCGATTCGGGAGCACTCGAAGTCGTGTATCGAAAGGGAGACGAGCAACTCGCTCGTAATGTTCAACCGCTTCAGGTTGAACCCGGCAAGTTCAACTATCGCTTGGTTCGAGCCGAACTTGAATTCGATGAGTACGGCACGATCGAAGCGCACTGTCGCGTTGATCTTGGCCCTGTCACCGTTGTGCCGTTCACGCTCCTTCCCCCAGTTTCCTGATGCGGTGCGCAGCAGCGCTCTCCACACATCCAATTCCGTCGCACGCAACCGGTGACGTCATCGCCGATGTCCTCGGTCTGCACGAATCAGTTCCCGACCTCGTTCTCGTCGTTGCGACGGCTTCCTTCGGCGGCGCGGCGGAAGACATCCTTTCAACCGTTCAGACGCTGTTGCATCCGCGTCAACTTCTCTTTACAGCCTCTTCAGGGATTCTCGCAGCGGGTACTGAAGTGTCTGAGGGTCCGGCTCTTGGAGTGTGGGTCTTCTGGAGCGAGATCGATGAAGACATCTCGGTTCTGGATCTCGAGAACGGAATCGAGTCACTGACCTATCTCGAAAAGCGCACGCTCGCGACTGCCGAATCTGTGATTGTTCTCGCTGATCCAGCACTACCCAACGTCACTGACACCATTGAGGCGGTGTCAACTCTTCGGTCGACACGCGCCGTGACTGGTGGATTGCTCTCTGGAGCAAGTGGTGCGACTGTGCTTCGAGACTCGTCAGGGCGCAGTCGTCGTTGCGTTGCGGTGACCTTCCCCTCTACGTCGAGTCACGCGAAACTTGTCCACGGATCAGTTCCGTTGAGTCGAGACCTTGTCGCTACTTCTGTCGTCGGCAACATGGTGTGTGAGTTGGACGAACTCCCGGCGCTCGAAGTTGTTCAGCAACTTCTTT
>JALQSZ010000090.1 GCA_023264135.1 Acidimicrobiales bacterium | reverse complement strand
GAAACATTCGTCGAATGAAGCTGGGTCGAATGCTTGACCTTGGTTGCGGGGTGGGTCGGTGTTTGGGATTCAACGACGGCAATGGCGTTGGTGTTGACCACAATCCAAGTTCCATCGCGGTGTGCCGAGAGCGCGGATTCGAGGCGTACACCCCTGAGGAGTTTGCGGTCGAGGATCGTGGAGTTTTCGATTCACTTCTGGTGTCGCACGTTCTTGAACATATGGACGAAACGGCGGGAATCGAACTCTTGCGTCCCTATCTCCCGTCGGTGCGTTCCGGTGGGCGAATCGTCGTCATCACTCCGCAACTCGCAGGCCAGCGCTCGGACCCCACCCATGTGCGCAGTATTGGAGATGTTGAAGCGGCTCGGCTCCTTTCCCAACTCGGCATCGAGGTTGAATCCACTCGTTCCTTCCCGTTTCCCAAGCCCTTCGGCCGAGTTTTTCGGTACAACGAGACAGTGGTCACCGGTGTGCTCCGGGGTGGAGTGCTCAGGGCCGACTAACCTCGCCTGCGTTCTGCCGCTCTCGTAGCGCGACTCCCCGAGGACCTCATGGCCACAGTCACCCCATCCGAGAAGATCCACGGCGTGTTCATCGTCGACCCCGATATTCACGGAGATGAACGGGGCTTCTTCGTCGAGACCTACCGCCGCGAATGGTTCCCGCAGGGTCGCGAAATGATTCAGGGCAACCGTGGCGATCGGCAAGCTGGAGCCGTTGTCGGCCTCCATTACCACTTGCATCAAGCCGACTATTGGTACGTCCCGTACGGCACCGCTCGTGTCGTGCTCCACGATCTGCGTACTGGGTCACCCACCGATGGAGCCACCCAGTGGCTCGATCTCGGACGCCAAGCAGACGGCACCCATTCGCACCGAGGCGTGTTCATTCCGCCGGGCGTCGCACACGGCTTCGCGGCACTCACTGACATGACCATCACCTATTTGGTCGACGGCTATTACAACCCGACCGACGAACTCGGCGTGGCCTGGGACGACCCGGCAATTGGAGCCGATTGGGGAGTCACGGAACCGATCCTTTCAAACCGTGATCAGTCCAACCCACGTCGTTCTGAGATCGAACCGCAGTGGCAGCCCCACATCGGTCTTCGCCCCTGATCGCACCACCTCTCATGGAAGGCCAGTCATGAAGTTGTTCGTTACCGGTGCTGCCGGATTCATTGGTTCCAATTACGTGCGTCACGTGCTCTCGACCACCGACGACGAGGTCACGGTGTTCGACGCGCTCACCTATGCCGGGAATCTGTCGAGTCTGAGCGATGTTGCGTCGGACCCTCGCTATCGATTTGTTCAAGGCGACATTTGCGATCGCGTAGCAGTTGCCGAAGCAATGGATGGACACGACGCGGTTGTGCATTTCGCCGCGGAAAGCCACGTCGATCGATCAATTGTCGATCCCGACACGTTTGTGCGAACGAATTGCCTTGGCACAAACGTCATGTGCGATGTTGCTCGCAATGTAGGCGTCGATCGATTCCTCCATATCTCCACCGACGAGGTCTACGGATCGATTGAAGAGGGATCGTTCGTTGAAACCGATCGCCTCGGACCACGTTCTCCGTATTCGTCTTCAAAAGCTGGCTCCGATCTCATCGCGTTGTCGTACGAGGAGACCTACGGCCTTCCGGTGATCGTGACTCGATCGTCGAACAATTTCGGCCCGTACCAGTTCCCCGAAAAAGTCATTCCACTGTTTGTGACGAACCTCCTTGATGGCAAGAAGGTTCCGCTCTATGGCGACGGACTGAACATTCGTGACTGGATCTATGTCATGGACAACTGCGCTGGCGTCGACATGGTGCTGCGTAAAGGTGCCGTTGGTGAGATTTACAACATCGGTGGTGGCAACGAAACCACGAACCGTGAACTGACCGAGAAGGTGTTGGGTCTTCTGGGTGTCGGCGATGAAATGGTCGAGTACGTGCAGGATCGTCTTGGCCACGATCGTCGCTATTCGATCGATTGCAGCAAAGCCAATGCGCTCGGATGGGTGCCGTCGCGTTCACTCGATGAAGCGCTGGCTGAAACGGTGGAGTGGTACCGGGCGAATCGCGCCTGGTGGGAACCGTTGAAGGGCTGATCCATGCGAGTCCTGATCACGGGAGCTGGTGGCCAGGTCGGTTCCGAACTCGTCGCCACGTTTACCGCAAACGGTCACGACGTCTTCGCGTTTACGCATGGGCAACTCGACATCACTTCTCGTGATGACGTACGAGCTGCAGTGATCGAAGCTCATCCAGACGCTGTTGTGCATCCAGCAGCCTGGACCGCAGTCGATGCGTGTGAGTCCGATCCTGATCGCGCCTTCTTGGTTAATGCCATTGCAACCCGCTTCATTTCAGAAGCTGCGGCGATGGTTGGCGCTCCGGTGTATTACGTCTCGACGGACTATGTCTTCGACGGAACGAAGTCGACGCCGTATGTCGAATGGGATGACGTCGCACCAGCATCGGTGTACGGAGCCTCAAAGTTGGCAGGGGAGCGCGAACTCCACGCTGGATCCACGATCATTCGTACGTCGTGGGTCTGTGGGTACAACGGCGGAAACATGGTGAAAACCATTCTTCGGATCGCCGCGGAAAACGAAACGCTTTCATTCGTTGATGATCAGCGTGGTCATCCCACCTTTGCCGACGACCTCGCGATGATGATCCGACGCCTCGTCGAGGATCGTCGAACGGGAACGTTCCATGTCACGAATCAGGGCGCGGTGAGTTGGTATGAGTTCGCGCGAGAAGTTCTGATTGCGTCAGGCCAAGATCCTGAACGCGTGCGTCCTGTAGCGACTGCGGATCTGCAGCCGCCCCGTCCTGCACCTCGTCCGGCGAACTCGGTACTCGACAACGCAGCGTTACGACTTTCGGGACTTCCGCTTCTCGACGATTTTCGGATTCCCCTTGCTCGCCTGGTCACGCGCCTAGCGGAGGACTGAGTCGGGATGTCTCCCGTCATCGACAGATCTGATCTTCCGATTCGGCTTGTCGTTCTGAATCACAACGGCGGCGAGATGACACTCCGCTGTCTGCAGCATCTGCACGATCTCGAATGGCCCCGCGATCGTTTGCAGATCGTTTGCCTCGACAACGACTCCTCCGACGGAAGTATCGAGCAAGTTGAGAATGAGTTCCCCGACGTTGATGTTCGGCGACTCGGATCGAATCATGGTTTCCCTGCAAACAATGAAGCACTCAACGATCTCGACAACGTTCGCTTCGTCGGTTTGGTGAATAACGATGCGTTTGTAGAGCCGCAGTGGTTGCGGAAACTTGTGGAAGCGCTCGATTCCGACCGGGGCGTCGGCGCGGTGTGTCCGAAGATTTTGCTCGAGCCCGAATTCTCGACCGTTGCACTCACGGTCCCGTTGTTCGATGCAGGCAGGGCCGAACCACGGACGCTCGGAGTGAAATTGCGAGGTGTGACTGTCGAAGGAATCGATGTTTCCTCGACAACCAATCTTGGAGATTCCGGGTGGGGTCGAGAGGTTGATGAAGACGGAACGTATGAATGGACTCGACCGGAAGCGGAGATGCGCATCCCCGCGCCGAGTTCAGCGGCAACATTTACCGCGGTCTTGACGATCGATGCTCCGCAGGCATGCACGTCGTCCATCGACAGCGGATCGGGTGCAACGGAGTACCAGCTGAAGCGGGGAGTGCAATCAATCGCCGTTGAGGTTTCCACGCCGCGCCACGATGTCATTCACAACGTCGGGTCGGTCGTGTTCGATGACGGTTACGGCGCCGACCGCGGATGGCTTCAGTTCGATGAGGGGCAGTTCGATACTCCCGTTGATGTCTTCGCATGGTGTGGCGGCGGAGTCCTGTTCCGACCGGAGTACCTCGAGGACGTTGGGCTCTTTGATCCGGCGTTCTTCCTGTATTACGAGGACACCGATCTCTCCTGGCGTGGGCGCGCGCGTGGTTGGCGATATCGGACAGTTCCAGCTGCTCGAATGCGCCACGTGCATTCAGCTTCGACGGGAGAGGTTTCGGCGCTCACGAGTTATCTCACTGAACGCAACCGCCTCCTGATGCTTGTGCGCAATGCCCCAATGCGCTTCGTGATGCGTCAAGTGCTTCGTTATCCACTCACGACCGCGTCCTACGCACGCCGCGACGTAGTCCATCCTCTCGTGCAACGGAAGCGACCGACGACAGTCAAGGTCAAGCGTCGAATTCTCTCCTACGTCGGGCTTCTCCGCTTGTTACCTGCAGCGCTCACCGAACGTCGTGCATTGAGATCCCGCCAACTCGTGCCTGACAGTGAAATCGAAGGCTGGTTCGTCTCACATGGTTGAGGTGAACCAACCGAAACCAACGGTGCTCCATCGGGCATGGGAATGGATTCGACCTTCGCACCGAGCGATGTGGGTCTTTCCCGTCGTGATTGCGTTGATCGTCGTCGTGTTGAGTTCGTTCGGAATCTCGGGTTCATCAACTCCGCTCTTGGGGCCCGCAGGTGGCCAACAAAGCGTTCTTGCGGGAACACCTCGAGCCGTTCGTAGCGATGAATGGCTGGTTCGGACCCCAATGATTGTTGGGCAAACCGAGCGCGATTTTTCGAGATTCGCCACGGTGGGTGTGGGCGAACATGACATGTCCGTTCTTGGCGACTTTCCTGTTGCGTCGTGGACAGCAGCGTTTCATCCGCAGAACTCACTCTTCTTCGTACTTCCTGTCGACAACGCGTTTGCTTTTGAATGGTGGTCGACCGGCGCACTGCTTCTCCTTGCGGCATACGCGCTCTTGTTGGTACTGCTGAAGGATTGGCGATGGTCCGCGATTGGGGCAGTCATCCTCTGGGCGTCGCCGTTCTTCCACTGGTGGCATTACCCGGCGATGGCAGCAACCGCTTCATGGGCGTTGTTGACATTGGCAGCATTTCTCTCGTCACTGAATTCGGAACTCACCGGTTGGCACCGGTGGTGGAGGGTTGTTGCGACCGCCTACTTCGGAACTTGTTTCGCTCTGATCCTGTATCCGCCGGGACAGATCCCGGTGATCTTCGTTGTTCTCGCGCTGGCGGCAGGATGGGTCATCCCAAGACTTCGGTCGGGATCAATCAATTGGCGAACACTGTTGCTTCATAGCGTGATCGTTGGTGGTGCGGTCGCGGCGGTCGCGCTGGTCTTCGTACGTACACATCGCGATGCGCTGACAGCGATTTCCCAATCGGTGTACCCAGGAGATCGTCGCCTTCCTGGTGGGGGAGGCTCGTTCGGACTGCTCGTCGACGCTTGGTACGGATGGAACTTCATTTCGAACGATGCGGGTATGCGTCCCGCGATCCTCAACGAAAGTGAAGCCTCGTCGTTTCTTTTTCTTGGACTCTTCGCAATCGTAGGTTTGGCAGCGACGTGGAAGTTCGTCTCGCGGCAATTTCGCGAGAATCGCGGAGTTGTTTATGGGGCACTCGCTGTCATCGTTGTGCTCTTCGTGCACATCTTCATCGGTTGGGGTCCGCTGCTCACGAAGATCACGTTGCTTGATCGAGTTCAGCCCACACGAGCTCTTCTCGGCGTAGGCGTTGCCGGGACGATTTTGTTGGTGGTCATTGCAAAAGCTGTTGCCGATTCCGACATTCCGATTCCATTCCGCGCGATTGCTGGATCATTGACGATCGCGATTGGAGGATTCGGAATTCTTTGGTTCGGACTCCATGCGCGGAACGCCGGCCTTCCTATTAGTCGCTCGGCGATCGCCATCGCCCTTCTCCTGTTCCTTCTTCCTGCGGCGTTGTTGTTTTGGAAACCACTCCTTTCACTCATGCTCTTGGCGTTGATTGGTGTCGTACTTTCGATTCCGGCGAATCCGTTGGTGCGGGGACTTGGCCCTCTCACGAATTCGCAGTTGACTCGTGAAGTGGTGCAACTGCGGCAAGCAGACCCAGACGGTGGTTGGCTGGCAACGGATGATTTCGTCGCGGCGATTATCACCGCAACTGGAGCGAATTCTCTGAGTGGAGTGAATTTGTATCCAGTGGTCGACGCCTGGCGACTCCTTGATCCCACGAGTGCCGCAGAGCAGGTGTGGAACCGTTATGCACATGTTCATTGGGTGTTCGACGATGCGATGAAGGATCCGGTATTCACGCTGTTGCAATCTGACCTGTTCGAGGTTCGACTTTCACCATGCGATGAGCGACTTCAAGCACTTGGAGCGACCTACATCGTCTCGACAACACCGTTAGCAG
>JALQSZ010000008.1 GCA_023264135.1 Acidimicrobiales bacterium | reverse complement strand
AGCAATGGATGGAATCACATGGCGTCGATACCCGCATGGTGTGGACAGGCAACATCACTCGTCAACCGATGCTTCGCGGCCAGGAGTTCCGTGTGCCTTCCGACGGCCTGCCGAACGCCGATCGCGTCATGGAATGGGGCCTCATTCTCCCCAACAACCACTCGCTGTCCGACGAAGACTGCAACTACATCGGCGAATGCATCGATGGGTTCGTTTCAGAAAAGGGTTTGTGATGGCTGGCCGCTTCGAAGGACGTCGTGTCGTTGTCACCGGTTCAAGCCGCGGCATTGGTGCCGGCATCGCTGAACGCATGGCCGCCGAAGGCGCAAACATCGTGCTCACCGCGCGCACCCTCGATCAACACGAGACACTTGAAGGCAGCCTCACCCAAACTCGCGATCGACTCGCGCGCTACGGCACGCAAGTGGAAATCGTTGTTGCCGATCTCACCGACCCGATTGATCGCCTTCGCGTCATTCCCGAAGCTGCAGCGGCGCTCGGTGGTCATATCGAAATTCTGGTAAACAACGCCGCAGCGTCAATCCAAGCACCGCTCACCGGCTTTTCGGTCAAGCGTCGCAACATCATGTTTGAGGTCAACGTCAACGCTCCTCTCGACCTGTCACTCGCTGCTGCGCCAGCGATGGTCGAGGCTGGCGAAGGCTGGATCGTGAACCTCTCGAGTGGCAGCGCGAAGTTGTGGGGCGGACCTTCCGAGCCAATCGTTCCTACCTCGGTCAATATCTCGGCCTACGGCGCGACGAAATCGGCACTCAACCGAATCACCAACGGTCTTGCGATGGAGCTCTACGGAACTGGCGTGCGCGTCAACACCGTCGAGCCGCGAGCAGCGGTCCTTTCCGAGGGTGCCGCGGCGCTCGTGGGCGACCGACTGCTTCCACATCAAATCGAATCAATGGAAGCGATGGTCGAAGGAACGCTCGTACTTTGCGACTGCGCTCCCGATGTCACCGGCCGCATCACCGTCAGCCTCGACAACATCGACGAGTTCAACCTCGAAGTCCGAAACCTCGACGGTTCCACCCGTTCCTGAACCCCACCGGCCACGACTAGACGAACCCCGCACAGGAGAGAAGACCATTTTCTTCAGGTAGTAGCGTGACGCCCACTGTCACTCTTCCTGGAGGAACCAATGTCGTCATCACTTGCAGGTCGCTCAGCAATCGTCACCGGCGGCGGCACGGGCATCGGCGCTGCGTGCGCAACTCGTCTTGCCCAAGACGGCATGAACGTCACCATCTGTGGTCGCACCGAAAGTCGCCTCACCGATGTCATCGATCGCATCAAAGCGAGCGGCGCAACCGGGCAGGTTCGTCATCAGGTCACTGATGTCACCGTCGAAGCCGATGTCGCTGCGCTCGTTGCCGGACACGTCGACGCATTTGGCCGACTCGACGGTTTCATCGCCAACGCTGGCGGTGGCGGTGGCATGGGTCCGTACCACTTGCTCGACACCGACGAATTCCTTCGCGTCCTCCACCTCAACGTGCTCGGCACGATGTTGTCGGTGAAGTACTCCGCTCCTCACATGGTTGCCGCAGGTGGCGGATCGTTCGTCGGCATGAGTTCACTCGCTGGCCACATCCCCCACCCGATGTTCGGCGCCTATTGCGTTTCGAAGGCCGGCATTGAAGAAATGATGCGCAACGCGGCAAACGAATACGGCGAAACCAAAGTTCGCTTCAACGCCATCCGTCCCGGTTTCATCTCCACCGAAATCATGGAAGGCATTCCGCGCGATTCCGCGGTGTACGACTCCTACATCGTCAACACGCCACTCAACGATGTTGGCGAGCCTGAAGATGTTGCGAACCTCGCCCATTTCCTGCTGAGCGATAACGCTCGCTGGATTACCGGCACCGCGATCAACTGCGACGGTGGCCACCACTTGCGTTCTGGTCCCGATTTCCGCTCGTTCATCGAGCCGGCAATCGGTCATGACGCAATGGTCGGTCGCATGTCGTGAAGCTCGGCCTCTATTTCGATCTCCGCAACCCGGCACCTTGGGCCCGTCCGTGGCCCGAGGTGTACGGACGAGCGCTTGATCTTGTCGTTGAAGCAGAACGCCTCGGAGCCGCATCGGTGTGGTTTTCCGAACACCATCTCTTTGCCGACGGGTACCTGCCACAACCGCTGACGTTTGCTGCAGCTGCAGCAGCGCGAACCTCGAGAGTACGCATCGGCACCGCGGTGCTCGTTGCCGCGCTGCGTCCCGCCGTGCTCGTCGCCGAAGAAGCGGCAGTTATCGATCAGCTTTCAGGCGGACGCCTCGAACTCGGCATCGGCGCTGGTTACAGCGTTCCCGAATACGAGTTGTACGACACCGACATCACGAAGCGCTACGGACTCACCGATGCGGCGGTTGCAGAAATTCGCCATCTCCTCGACGATGGCGTTGTCACTCCCCCGGCTGCGCAGAACCCGTTCCCGTTATGGCTCGGGTATCAAGGCCCTCAAGGCGCAAAGCGCGCCGGCCGTCTCGGCGTTGGACTCCTGAGCCTCGATCGCGCCCTGCTTGAGCCTTACCGAGAAGGACTCGTCGAAGGTGGGCACGATCCTGCCAGTGCTCGAACCGGCGGCATGCTCGACATCATCGTTGCCGACGATCCTGAAGACGCGTTCGAACGCATCCTCCCCCACTACGCGCATCAGTTGAACACGTACCGAGCAGCTGCGGTTGCTGGCACCGGACGCGATGCACCGAAAGAGATCACCGTCGAGAAGTTGCGCGGTGGGGCCGCACAAAAGGGACAGATCCCTGGCCTTCGCGTTCTCACCCCCGCCGACGCGGTCGCCGCAATTCGTGAAGCGACCGACGGCTCCCCGGTTGAACATGTGTATCTGTGGGCCAGCGTTGCTGGAATGCCCGATGATCTCGTTGAACGACATGTTGAACTGACCTGCACGAAGGTCGCTCCGCAACTCTGAGCCACAGGCTCCATGATCAACGTGATGGACTACCGTTCTTTTCGGTGAACTCCAAGCGACTCAAGGCGGGCGGCTGGACCCTCTTCGCTGCACTAGGAGTCGCGTACACCGCGGCCAACGTCTACGTAGCCCGAAACTTTTGGTTTTGGTGGGACGAAATTTCGGTTACCGCATCTCAATCGGGACCACTGCGGGGGATGCTCTATTCGCACATAGGGAATTGGTTTCCGCTCGGCCGCTTGGTTTACGCCATCGAAACGGGCATCTTCGGGGACTCCTACGGTTGGTATGTCGCAGTCAATTGCGTCCTCCTCCTCGCTATTTGCGGTTTCGTCTTCGAACAATTGCGAATGTTTTCGATGGCGACTCAGGGGCGAGCCACGTGGCGACTCTTGATCCCCATCGCGCTACTCGTGAGTTACGCAGTGAGCGCCGGAAATCTCTACAACGCACAATGGGGATACCAAGTTGCGTGGTTCCTTAGTGTTCTCACCGTTGTTGCCGGAACCTGGATTCTGACGCGATTCAATCTTTCGTTCTGGTGGTATTTCGCGGTTCTCGCCATTGCGATGCTGTTCTTTGCCAGTCACATCGTTTCGATCGGCCTGACCGGACTAGCGCTGCTGCTACTCAATCGAAAACCTGTTGACGATTCAACCGAAGAGAATTCACCATCAACATCACGATCACTCGTCGACCACCTTCGATCGACGCGAGGACAAGTTGCGGCAACGCTCGTCGTCAGCGGTTTCCTTCTTGGCGTTGCGTACATCGCTGCGAAAGCGTTCCCCCCACCCGATACGTCCCTCAACGGAACGGACATCAAATGGGACTATCTCCTCCAGCAGCCAACACGATTCTTTCGCCTTCTTCTCGCAGCGATCGTGAACTGGGTCATCACTCCGTTCTCGGGCACCACGAATTCATTCGAGCCTCGCGCAATTGCCCACGGGAATTGGTTCGCAGCGCATTCATGGATAGCGCTCGCATTACTCATCGTTGTCGCCGCCATCATCATTTTTCTCGCCTCTCCGAAACAATCAACCATCGATATACGACTTCCAGTTGGGCTCCTCGTACTCGCACTCCTGGTGTTTCAGGTCACGGTCACCATTCGTGGATTCGGCGGCCTCGAGTCGAGCGTGCTTCGGCGATACGACCCAAGCCTTCTGTTGACGATCACCATTCTCTGGGCATTGCTCACGATGTCGCCAATACGAACACTGCTTGGGAAATTTGTTCAAGGCGCGGTCATCGCGCTCATCGCCATCACCACCATCTGGTCCTTGTGGAACTTCCCATCAGCGGTGAGGAACGCGAGTTTCCATCAACGCATCACTGAAGCAGATGCAGTCAATGCGGCACTTTCTCAGTGCACGCCGAATAAAGAGTTTCCGCCCTTTATTTCGATTCAGGCCCCGATTCGCGGTGATGTTTGCAACCTCTGGTTGAGATTCCATCATCAGCGCAACTAGAGAATTCGCGTCAGCCTTCTTCGGGAAGCGGCGGCAATAGTCCGATGTTTCGTGCGATCGCTTGCGCTTCGTGATAGCTGCCGTTCTTTTCGACTGACGCGCCAGTTGTCGCCAACCATGCAATCGCGGTACCGACAACCGAAGGCTCGACACCGCGAGCTGCGATCTCCCCGAGTTCGGTGACCATCTTTGTGCGCTCGGTTGCCACGAAACCGGGGTCGACGGTGAACGCAATGATCCCTTGTTCGCCATATTCAAAGGCGATCCGATCGGCGGCCCGATGGAAACCAGCTTTCGCTGAGCAATAGGCCAGTTGCGGCCCGCCTTGGCCGATCGGCATTTTCAATTTCCACTTCCCCGACCCCGAACCAATGTTGATCACCACGCCACCACCACGCGCCACCATGTGCGCAACTTGTGGCTGCAACAACAACAACTGCGCAGTGAGATCACCCCACATCTGATTAATCAGATCATCGGGGTCGGTATCGAGAAAGTGCTTTGGACCACCACCGGCGACATAAATCGCGTTGTTCACGACAACATCGAGATGACCAAGTCCGTCGATCGCCGCGTTCACCGCTGGCACCAACGCGTCGCGATCAAGTAGATCAAGTGGAACCTGCACTGCGCGTCGACCAAGCGCTTCAATCTCCGCCGCTGTCGACGCCAAACTGCCGGGCAACACGTTTCCATCAGCAGTGAGCGCTGAAGGATCGCCGTCGACAACCGTGCGAGCAGTAATCGCAACGTCAAACCCTGCTTCGGCCAATGCAATTGCGGTAGCTCGACCAATACCTCTACTGGCGCCCGTGACGAGCGCAGTTTTCTGTTCTGTCACGGGCGCCATGCTGTCAGATCAGCGAGGTCAACAAGTCAGCGTGCAAATGCTGGAGAGGTTGCCCCTTCAGGACGACCTGCGAGCGGCACTTTCACCTCGTCGACAGTCGGACCCCAAGTTGAGGCTTCTGCTCGCAATGCCGTCATATCGAAACCGAACAGCTCGCCTGCGTTCCCGCCAAGAATCTTTGCGATGTCTTCTTCGGGACAATCCTCGAACGCCCACCGCAGCGATTCACGGGTGTAGGGCCAGGTGCCTTCGTGATGCGGATAATCCGATGCCCACATCACTCGGTCGGTCCCGAGTACCTCTCGAGCTGCCTTGATTTCACCCTTGCCCGGGAACGAGGCCGCGAACCAACAGTTGCGGCGCACGTATTGCGTGGGTGTAAGCGGAAGCACCTGCTCGGTGGGGAATCCAAGCTCGCCCACACGTCCGGTGTCGCGCATTTCTTGGTGATAGGTGTCCCACGCCTTGAGCAGGTCAGGAACCCATGCGCATCCCTGCTCGGCCAAGACGTACTTGAGGCCTGGGAAGCGATCGAACACGCCACCAAGTACCAAGTGAGTGAAGCCACGCTTTGAATAGAACGTGGTTTCGGCCAGGAACATCAGAGGCGATGCCTCGTAGTTCCCGTAATCGGGGGATCCGCCGCCCGAATGCTGTTGCACAACAACGTCGTAGTCCTGACACGCCGCCCACAGTCGGTCGTAGGTTGGCGAGTACAGCGGTTCGATCTGCTTCGCGTCGTCAGGAACTGCGGGAAGAAGAATGCCGCCACGCAGATTGTTTTCCGCGGCGAATTGCACGTCCTTAATTGCTTCGTCGATGTCATTGAGGAAGATCTGCGCGACACCAGCACGAAGTGTTGGAGCTTCGGCAACCCAATCGACCATCCAACGGTTATGCGCACGGATGCCAGCGAGACGTCGCGCGTAGTTCTCGGCAACCGGCGGACGAGACAACAACGCGCCAGTCGGAAAGAACGGCGGCACGGTGTTGGGGAAGGTCACTTCGGCAACGACACCATCGGTGCGCTGATCGTCAATGCGCATCTGCGAGTCCCAGTTGCGTTCACGGCCGGCAGCTTTGTCCTGCAGATCGCGGAACGGGTTCTGGTACTTCTCACGCCATGCATCGAACTCGTCGAGCCACTCGGCGTCGAGATAATTGCGGTACGTCTCCATTTTTGCGCCGGCATGGCTGTCGGTGGAGATGACCACGTAGCGGCCGTTCTCGGTGATGGCGTCGGACATCGTGTGCTCCTTTGGTGCCGGCCCGTTGTGGCCTCGCACTGTGCGGGCCGGGTCCGGATTTCATCTACTTGGCAAAGATAAATAAATCACTTGGCAATGTCAAGTACCCTGTCCCCATGGGCCGGACAGAGCATCTTCGTGAGATCGATACGGCCCTTCGCCGTATCACCAGCATCGGCCGCAGCCGGGACGCTGGCCGCCTCCGAGCCGAGGTCGCCGGGGTGTCGCTCACCAATATGGCCGCCGGTATTTTGTCGGCCCTCCACAACCTCGGTCCCCTACGCGCCAGCGCGCTGGCCGAAGCGGTCGACACCGAGGCCCCGCTTGTCAGCCGCGAACTCAAAACCCTTCGCGCCCAGGGCTACGTCGAAATCGTGTCCGACCCCACCGATGGTCGTGCTCGAGTCGTGAGCCTCACCGACACTGGTCGCGAGGTGTACCAAACGTTTCGCAGTGCAACCGACAACATCACAGCGCATGCATTCCGCAAGTGGGACGACACCGACCTTCTTGCGTTACGCGATCTACTCAGTCGAGTTGTCACCGACTTTGCAACGACTGACCGGCCCGCCGACTAGCGAAGTGCAGTTAGTCCCATAACGATTGTCCGCGAGCTTCGCGAAACAATCGGCGTGCATCAGGAAACGAATGATTGTCGTGATCTTCGCCCCACGACGTAATTCCGTCGAACGACCATCGCGTCAAGCAGTTGATTGTGTAGAGATTCGGATTAATCAAGAACCCAAGTGAATTCGTGGTTTCGCCACGAGCATTGAACTCACGACCGAGTTCATCGATGCCATCGAGTTCGACAACAAGCGGAAATCCTTCGCTGTCGCGTTCGATCACTCGACGTTCGCCGCTTTTCAGCTTCGCCCATTCGCCATCGCGCATATAGGAACCATGAATGGCAATCGCTCCGGTCCCGAAATCCATTGTGATGGCGTGGAAGGCGTGCGTATCGGAGGCCGTTGCGTAGCTGTAACCGCCGCGCATCGTCGCTCCCCCATGGATTCCCTGACCAAACTGCGGTCGCGGCCCCCAAGAACGATCGCGAAATCCGTAGGCGTCGACATCAATCGTTTCGCCGTGCAAGACGATCGTGCCCAGGTAGCGACATGGCTGATCGACGTGTGACTCACCCAACATGTTCGGAGCAACGATCCCGGTAACCGTGAGATCGACATGAATCTCGTCGCCGCCATCGGGATCGTCGTAGCGGACGCGCCATTTCTTTTGCGGTTCCAAGCACTCGTAGCGGATGCCGTTGGCGAGGGTGAGGTCAGTCAGTTGCTGATCGGCAAGTGGAAGATGCCAGAACTGCTTGGCATACACACACGTTTCAGGTCGTTCATTGCGACCGTCCCAAAAGAATGCGCCGCCTGCGGCCACACCTTGATTGGTCTTGAAATACGGGTACAACTGGCCCGACAGATTCCGCTCGGGCACCGCAAAGGTGAACCAACACGTTTCGGTCCATTCAGGATCGTCGGTGGTCGGAGTATGGAACTCGTCGTCGGGATGCATTGCGGTCAACTGAATGCGAGACCGGTGACCATCGCCGATGACAGGCCACTGTCGACATGCAGGTTCTCGCCATTAATAAATGCCGCCGCATCGCTTCCCATAAACGCAAGCGAAGGTGCAATGTCAGTGGCAACAGCCATGCGGCCATTGCCCTGAACACCAACGGCCCAATTGATCGCGTCTTCACCCATCGACACCTTGAAGTCGGCCATCAGCGGCGTATCGACGGGTGCGGGACAAATGCTGTTGATGCGAATGCCATTTCGGATGGCCGAGTACGAACGACGCATTGTGTACACCTGCATACACATCTTCGAAAACGCATAGACGTCGTTGACGACCTCGGGATGCGCTTCACACCAATCGAGGAACGCATCCCAATCGGCGATCTCAAGGAGTTCGGTGATCTCGGCGACCTGCGCTGGCCAACCATTTCCTGCCATCGACGCGGTGTAGACGATGGTTCCGCCCTTAGTGATCCGATCAATCAGGCCATCGGTGAGTCGTCGAGACGCTGCGACATTGACCGCCATGCAGGTGCGAACACCAGCATTTGCGGCCACGCCAGCATTCGAGAACACCACATCGATCGGACCTTCGATTTGTGCGAGCGCAGCATCAATCGACGCAGGATCAGCAAGGTTGGTTTCGATGAAGGTGTCGCAACGACCTGTGGGCGCCTTGATATCAAGAATGGTGAGGTGTTCAACCTCGAGCTCGTCGAGCAGATCCGCCAGCGCTGCGCCGATACCGGTTGCGCCACCGGTGAGAACAACACGCTTGCCGGCGTACGTAAACAGATTGGTCATTGAACTGTGCCCCCACAATGAAGGACCGCCACCCGGCGGTCGGTCCTGCGAACCTACGAGTGACCGGGAAAAGTGTCAACATCACACGATGGAATTACGCAGACTCACACCCGGGTTCGGAGCCGAGGTCCAGGACATCGATCTCAGCGGTGACCTCGATGCCGACACCATCGATGCGGTGTACAACGCGCTCGTTGAACACAAAGTGCTGTTGCTTCGCGCCCCTGAACTCACACCCGACCAACACATGGCCCTTGGCCGTCGGATCGGCGAAATCGAAGTCCATGCATTCTTCCCAAACCTCGGCGAAGGATTCGAACATGTCAGCGTGCTCGACTCCGAGGCCGGCAACACCGCAACGATGTGGCATACCGACGAAACATTCCTTGAGCACCCGCCCATGGGAACGCTCACGCAAGCAAAGATTCTCCCCGATGTCGGTGGCGACACCTTGTTCGCCGATTCCGCTGCGGCCTATAACGCGCTCTCGCCGAATATGAAGCAGTACCTCGAAGGACTCACCGCCATTCACGATCTCGGGAAAATTGCCGAGCTGCGCTACCGATTCGGGAGCGGCGACGCGCAGAACCTCGCCGATGCGGTCTTGGCTGAACGGCGCACCGCACATCCGGTGGTGCGAACACATCCTGAAACGGGTGCGAAGAGTTTGTTCGTGAATCCCACCTACACCCGCTGGATCGTCGGACTACCGCCCGACGAGAGCGACATGCTGCTCAGCTTCCTTTACCGCCACACGGTGAAAGAGCAGTTCACGTATCGCCACCAATGGGCCGTGGGCGATCTGCTCATGTGGGACAACCGCTCGACCATGCATATGGTCCTCAACGATTTTGGGGGCCGTCGTGTGATGTACCGAGTCTCGGTGGTCGGTACCGCCGAACGCTAAGTGGCCGCTCAGCGACGAACGCTGAACGACTAGTTTCAACCTTCACCGGGGGGCGATTCGCCCGCGTTCGAAAGTGAAGGAACTCATGGCATATCCACTCGATGTTGGCGGGCTGAACGACTATCCGATGAAGGTCGGATCGATGTTGTTGACCATGGTCGATCCCAATCCGGGCTTCGAGTCGGCCTACAACCGTTGGTACGAGCGCGATCACTTCTACGCCGGTTGCATGGTCGCCCCGCACCAGATGGCTGGCTCACGCTGGGTTGCTCCTCGCCGCCTCAAAGATCTTCGTTGGCCTGAAGGCGACACTGCTGTTGCCAACCCCATCGACTCCGGTTCGTACGTCGCGATTTATTGGGTCGAAGGTGGCCATCACGACGACTGGAACGACTGGAGCACCGAGCGCGTGACCTGGTTGTACACAAACAACCGTGGATTCCCCGAGCGCAAGCACACGCACACAAATCTTTTCGACTTCATCGGTGCAGCAAATCGCGATGCCGACGGCGTGCCGGTTGATGTTGCCCTCGATAGCGCGTACGACGGCATCTTCACGGTGTTCTTCGACGCTCGTGAAGGGAACAGCGCGAAGAGCGTGCACGCTGCACTTGAAAGCTCTGGCGTCTACGCCGATCTCATGAACGGTTCCGATATCGAAATCGTGTCGTCATGGCAGCCCGTCGCGACTCCGGCCGCAGATCAACCAATGGATCTCGGCACACCCGCCGGCGGCCCAGAACGACTCGTGCAGGTCATTTTCGTTCGTGGCGATGTCACCAAATCGCTCGACCGCATGAGGACCTACACCGATGCAGTTGCCGCCGCCGGCTTGGCCGATGTGCATCTCGTTGCACCGTTCTTCCGGACGGTCGTTGGAACGGACACCTACGTCGACGAATTGTGGTGAACGCCATGACCGATGCAACCAACCGCACCATTCCCGATCCGTTCGCGCCGGCGACCCTCGGGCCGCTCACACTGAAGAACCGGTTCATTAAGGCCGCAACGTTCGAAGGTGTTACCCCTCAGGGTCTCGTCACGCAGGAACTCATCGATTACCACTTGCGGCCGGTTCGCGGCGGCGTCGCGATGACCACGCTTGCGTACTTGGCCGTTGCCCCCGAGGGTCGAACCGACGACGGGTGCATGTGGTTGCGTCCGGCGGCTGTTCCGGGTCTCAGGAAGTTCGTCGACACCATGCACGACGAGGGCGCGTTGGTTGCCGGTCAGATCGGTCATGCCGGACCAGTTGCAAATGCAAAGAAGAACGGTGTCCCATCGCTTGCCGCAAGCAAGATGATGAATCCGCTCAACGGCAAAATGACACGTTCGATCACTCCCACCGAAATCGAACGCGTCACCAACGATTACGCGAACGGCGCACGGCTGATGGCCGAGGCCGGATTCGATTCAATTGAAATCCACCTCGCCCACAACTACTTGTTGTCATCGTTTCTGAGTCCGAAATTCAATAAGCGCAAAGACGAGTGGAGTGGTTCGCTCGAAAACCGCGCTCGATTTGCTCGGCAAGTTATTGCCGCTGTGCGCGATGCGGTTCCGTCGACCATGGCGGTCACCGCGAAGATCAGCCTGAACGACGGCGTTCCCGGGGGCTTCACTCCCCCAGAGAGCACGGCGTTCGCGAAAATGCTCCAGGACGACGGCCATCTGAATGCGCTGGAAATGACTGGCGGTTCGTCGCTGGCCAATCCCATTTACCTGTTTAAGGGCGATGCGCCGCGCGAAGACTTCGCCAAGGTCCTCCCGAAGCCAATGGCCCTCGGGTTTAAGTTCTTTGGCAAGAAATTCATGCCCTCGTATCCGTTCGAAGAGGCGTACTTCCGTCCGATGGCACTCGATGTGCGCGCGGCACTCGATATGCCGCTCATCTTTCTTGGCGGCATCAACAACCTGGCAACAGTGCAGCAGGCGATGGCCGACGGATTCGATTTCGTTGCGATGGGTCGCGCCGTGTTGCGCGAACCCGATCTCATCAAGCGGATGCAAGACGGAACGCAGACCGAAGGCAATTGCATTCATTGCAATAAGTGCATGGTGTCGATCTACAGCGGCAGTCGCTGCGTGGTCGACAATCCCGACCCCATCACCGTGTCTGCTCCAATCGCATGAACCCCGAACAGGTGGCCGAAGCAGTACCCGTCGACGCACTCAGCTCGTGGGTAGCGGCCAATGTTCCAAAATCACGCGGGCCTCTCACGGTGTCACACCTGTCAGGCGGTTCATCGAATCTCACATTTCGCGTTCAAGATGACATAAACGATTGGGTCCTTCGCCGCCCACCGGTGGGAGCGTTTCTCGCAACCGCGAATGACATGGGCCGCGAATTTCGAGTGCAAACAGGCTTGCAGCACACCGATGTTCCGGTACCAACTACCGTCGCCATGTGTGAGGACGACTCGGTCATCGGCGTGCCGTTCTATCTCATGAACTTCGTCGATGGCATCGTGTACTCCGATACCGACCAAGTTGCTCACCTCACCGAACAACAGGCGTTCGCCGCTTCCAACGAACTCATCGATGTACTCGCACAATTACACGCGGTCGATTTCGAAGCGGTTGGACTCGGTCAACTCGGTAAACCTGTCGGATTCCTCGAGCGCCAGATCAATCGCTGGTGCACGCAATGGGAAAAGTCGAAACAGCGAGATCTTCCCGCCGTCGACGAAGTTGCACAGCGACTGAAGCGATCAATTCCGACACATACCGACGCATCAATCGTTCATGGCGACTATTCGTTCAACAACACGATGTGGAGTCGAACCAATCCGGCACGGATGGTCGCGGTACTCGACTGGGAAATGTCGACACTTGGTGATCCGCTCACCGATCTCGGAATGGTGAGCGTGTATTGGGGCGAAGCGGGCGAGATCATGTGGCGCAGCCGCTCTCCCCAACCTCATCGCCTCAACCCAGGGTTTCCATCGGGCGATCACTTGCTGGCGCGTTATGAACAAACCAGTGGGAGATCGATCCGCGACATCGATGTGTACCGAGTGCTTGCTGTTTTCAAACTTTCGATCATCACCGAAGGCGCATTGGCCCGAATCAAAGCGACACGACCCGACGAAGACACAGCGCGCACAGAAAACACCATCGCCGAATTAGCCAACCTCGCTCTCGAGATGGCCAACTCGTCGTCAGTTCCAACGCTGCGCGGCCACTACTCCGCGAGTTAACGGGCTGTTCGACGCTTCCGTTGCGCCATACCAGCGAGTGCACCGCCAGTAACGAGAAGCATGCCGGCGAGAACCGCCATCGTCGACACATCGGTACCGGTCGCGGGCAATCCCCCTGAACTAGCAGCAGGGGCGTCCAAGCCAACCTCGGTCACGCCTGCGTCACTATTCGTGTTGCCCAAACCGACACCTACCGTCGTTGTTGTTGAACTCGACGAGGAGGACGACGAACTTGATGATGACGAAGGTGCCGCACCAACAAGGTCGGCGACATACATCTGTCGCACTGTTGAAGGTTTGTACTGCCCGATGAGACTGCAGGTTCCGCCGTTCACGCAGGCCACTCGGTGACCCCAGGATTCTCCACCGCCATTCATGACATGAAGACCAGGAACCTCGGCTGCGTTCTGCCAAGCTCCGCCTGAGAGTAATGACGTAAAAGACTGATAACCGGCGCTATCTCGATACCCACCCGTCGCGACACAGGTGCCATCCGCAGCGCAGCCGACCCCTTCAACCCACGCTTCGTGGTTCGTATCGAGCGTTGACGTACCCGGAAGCCGCGAGGGTGTTTGCCACACGCCATTCACTCGATTCGCGATCAGATCGACAGTGCCGCCTTGGATTGAATACCAACCACCAGCAACACAGCTGCCGTCTGATGGGCATGCAACAGAAATGAAGGTCGCACCTCCCGCGGTATTAAGCGCCACCACACTGGGAAACAAGAGTGGGGTTTGCCAAACACCATTTACCCGATCGGCGAGAAACGCCTGCGCGCCGGTCGTGGCGTAGTGGCCTGAAACCGAACAATTCCCATCACTCCAGCATGAAAGTGATTCAGGGTAGGCATCACTGCCAGTGTTCGCCGCGTTGAGTGCCGGAAAGACCGAAACGGTCTGCCATGTGCCATTGACTTTGTCGACGACGAAGACATTTCGAACATTCGCTCCGGTGCGGTAGTAACCCGCTGCGGAACAGTTGTCCACGCTTGAACACGAAAGCGCAGTCAATCGAGAGTTTCCATTGTCGATTGCGGCCAAACCGGGAATCAGAAACGGCGATTGCCAGGTTCCGTTCACGCGTGACATCGCAAACGCACGGTGGAAGCTGGTGGTGTCGAAGTAACCGCCGGCTTCACAGTTTCCGTCGGTCACACACGAGATGGTGTACAGCGCCGAATGCCCAAGGCTTGAACCGATGAGGTTGAACCCTTGGACGAGTTGTGCCTGGCCCCACACGCCATTGACCTGATCGACAACAAATGCGTACGCATTATTTGTTGCGCCAATCACCGAACAATTGCCCATACTTGAACACGAAATCCCGTCCACTTCGGTGTAGTGCCCGGTATTCAGCGCGACGAGCCCAGGAATCGTGATCGCGTTCTGCCACACCCCGTTGACTTGCGAAACGACATACCCCTGTGAGCCGGTGGCGTCGACATAGGTTCCTGCCGCGGTGCAGTTCCCAGCGCTCAGACACGTGATCACATGGTCGTGCCAACCGACGCCTCCGCCAGCGTTCAAGGTGGCGAAGTTCGGCATCGCCGAAGCATTCGACCACGTTCCTGTCGCCGACACGGAAGAGGTCACCGTCAATGCAGCAAAGACGGCCACGATGACCGCGACAAGCGCGCTTCGTTTTTTCATTTCCAAACCTTCGCCCTAAACCCAAATCCAATCGTCGATTTCTCGCCATGCTGACGAGAAATCGATAGTGACAGTATAGATGTCACGAGTCCGCCCCTTCGCAGACAGACGCCAGTACGTGCTGCCCACCGCCCACTTCAGCTTGCGACTTACAAAATGGGGAATACCTCGGTGAACTCCACTTGGAGTTCACGCTTGGCGATGCGCCATCCCTCGGGGAGACGCACGTAGTCGTCGAGATAGCGAATGTTCATGACGTAATTCTCGCGAGCTTCGGGTGCGCCGCCTTCGACCGGACGAATATGCGTTGCTCGGCAATAGGTCTCGCCAGTTGCAACATCGCCGTTCAACACCACGTAGTGATTCGCCACCGCATGCATGGTGACCTCGTAACGCGACAGACCCTTGATGGCTTCGGAAATCTCGGCGCGACCAACACGTTGGCGAACCGGTTCAGGGTTGCCGCGTTCAAAAATTCGCAACACACCTTCGGGGGCAAAGAGCCCGGCGAGACCTTCGTTATCGATGCGGTCGGCACATCGCGCGTAATCCTCGACAACCTTGCGAATTTCGAGTCGATCGGAAAGTTCCTGTAACTGATCTGCGTTCATTGCGGAGCCTGGAAGGTCCATCCCGGAAGGAGTCCGAGGTCGGAACACAACTTCGGCGCAAAGATCCACTTCCCGAGGAACTTGTCGGCAGTCGGATCAGACGCCAACCACGCCACAACTTGGCCAGTCGCTTCGGCCGGTTCGCTGCCATAGCCGCTGCTGTATTCATCGTCGGGCTTTGCCGCTTTACGAGCTTCGGTCACGACGTTGCCAGGATCAACGTTGAACGCCTTGATTCCTTGCGCGCGATATTCCGCGTTCACGCCTCCGGCGACACGACCAAAGGCTGCTTTCGATGCGGAATAGAGGATGCCCCAGCCGCCCTCTCCGGGAGGACCAGCGGGATCAAGACGAGCCGAACCCGACACCATGTCGATGATCGTTCCCCCACCAGCAGCGAGCATGTGTGGAATCACCTGTTGAATCAGCAGGATCTGATTCATGAAATTTCCGGCAAGAAGATTGGTCATCGACTCGACGGTGAGATCAGCAATGCGATCGAGCGTGCCAACACCGCGGAAGATCGCGTTGTTGAACAGCACATCGATGCGGCCCCATTCGGCCATCACCGTGGCCGGTAGTGCTTTCACTGATGCAACATCGATGAGATCCATCGGCACGATCAGCGCGCGTTGACCGCGCTCTTCGATCTCTTGTGCCGTGCGCTCAAGACTTCCGGGAACCGCAAGCGTGACTTCTTCGCGAACGGAATTGGGCTCGGCCACGCCTTCGCCCTCGCGCACCGTGCGCGCGCTCACAACGACATCGAATCCGGCCTCTGCAAGCGCAAGCGCACCGGCTCGACCGATACCGCGACTTGCGCCGGTGACAATGGCGACTGGCGAACTACCCATGACTAACTCCCCCGTTCGTCCCCCTGTGGGACTCCTGAACCTACCCGACGGGAGTTGTCGTCTTGTCCTTCGGTTTCGCCGAAGAACGCACAAGAAGCGGATCAGCCAATGCCAACGCTTTGCCACCGATCGTGAGCGAACGGCCCGCCAAACCAGGATGTTCCATATCGACAAGGTTGGCCATGATGTCGAGCACCAGCTTCATCGTGAAGCCGGTCGACAATGCGATACCAAGAAGGAATTGCAGAAGCTTCGGACGGCCGATCAGCCATGCGAATCGACGAGCCGTTGCAAAGAACGGGTCGTACTCC
>JALQSZ010000089.1 GCA_023264135.1 Acidimicrobiales bacterium | reverse complement strand
GGTCATGAGTGACACGACAAAGCAGCAACTGATCGATCACCTTCTTCGCTATTCGGTTCGCACCGGCGACTTCACGTTGAAGTCGGGCAAGAAGAGTTCGTGGTTCATCGATTCAAAGCAGACCGCGTGTCGACCCGATGGTTTGTTGCTGATGGCCGATCTCGCGCTTGCGTTGATTCCCGACGATGTCACGGCAATCGGCGGACTCACTGTTGGTGCCGACCCAGTTGCCTATGGCATTGCCGCAGTCGCCGCGACTCGGGGCCGATCGTTGAAGTCCTTCACCATTCGCAAAGAAGCGAAAGACCACGGCGTCGCTGGTCGCCTCGCTGGTCCCCTTGAGCCTGGCGACAAAGTCGTCATCACCGACGACACCGTCACCCGGGGTACCTCGCCGATGGAAGCGGTGCATGTTGCTCGCGAACTCGGGGCCGAACCGGTCATGGTGATGGTGGTGGTCGATCGTGGCGGCACCTGCCAAGCGATGGCCGAAGCCGAAGGCCTGCAGTTCCGGGCGTTAGTGACGGCGCCTGAACTGGGCTTTCCCTACGAAGGCGCCTGACCCTTCAAACGTGGTCGGTAGTCGGGCGAGTTCCCCGACTTGGGGACGAGTGGGCCGAGACGGGTAGCGTCTCCGCCCTATGGCTGACTCAACTACCGCCGCTTTCAGCATCCGTCTTCGCGTTCGACTTGGGAATGAACCCGGTGCACTCGGACGTCTCGCTACCGCCATTGGTTCGGTAGGCGGAAACATTTGGTCCCTCGAAGGCTTCGAAGCCAAGAAGGAATCACTCGACGAGGACGTTGTCGTCAACTGTTCAAGCGAAGCGCATCAACAGCAGGTGCTCGACGCTGTTCGTGGCGTGTCCGGTATCGAGTTGCTCGAATGGGAAGACCGCACCTTCGCGCTGCACGCCGGCGGCAAGGTGCACGTCATTAGTCAGATTCCCGTCAACGACCGCGACGATCTTTCGATGGCGTACACGCCGGGCGTTGCTCGTGTGTGCACTGCGATTGAAAAGGATCCGCAGCTTTCGCACGACCTCACCATTCGCAAGAACACCGTTGCCATCGTGAGCGACGGCACCGCAGTGCTTGGACTTGGCGACATTGGTCCGCTCGGCGCCATGCCTGTGATGGAAGGCAAAGCTCTTCTGTTTAAGGAATTTGCTGGCGTCGATGGCTTCCCGATTTGTCTCGATACCAAAGATCCCGAAGAAATCATTCGTACGGTCGTGAACATCGCGCCATCGTTCGGTGGCATCAACCTTGAAGACATCGCTGCTCCAGTGTGTTTCGAGGTTGAAGATCGCTTGAAGGAACTCCTCGACATTCCGGTGTTCCACGATGATCAGCACGGCACTGCAGTTGTCACGCTTGCTGCGCTCATGAATGCACTCAAGATCGTCAACAAGAAGATGGAAGACCTCACCGTTGTCATCGCTGGCGTTGGCGCTGCTGGTGTTGCCATCTCAAAGATCCTGATGAACGCCGGTGTGCGCAACATCATCGGTGTCGATCGCGAAGGTGCTGTCTACAACGGACGCGGCAACCTCAACGTTGCCAAGCAGTGGTTCGCCGAAAACACCAACCCCGAAGGTCGCCAGGGTTCGTTGGCCGACATCATGCCGGGCTCCGATGTCTTCATCGGCGTCAGCGGTCCGAACCTCATCAATCGTCAGGATGTTCTGACGATGGCGAAGGATCCGATCGTGTTTGCCATGGCGAACCCTGATCCCGAGATTCGTCCGGAAGAAGCCGAAGGCTGTGTCGCGGTGATGGCAACCGGTCGAAGCGATTTCCCGAATCAGATCAACAACGTGCTTGCCTTCCCCGGCTTGTTCCGTGGCGCACTCGATTCGGGTGCAACACAGATCACCGAGAACATGAAGGTTGCCGCTGCGTACGCCATTGCGAACGCCGTGAGCCCCGAAGATCTTGCTCCTGATCACGTGATTCCCTCGGTGTTCGATAAGCGCATTGCTCCTCTCGTTGCAGCTGCAGCTGCCGAGGCTGCAGTTCGCGACGGTGTGATCCGAAAGCGTTGACCAACGTGTCGCGGTTCGACGCGATCACTTTTGATTTCTGGGACACGCTCGTTCGAGCGGATACCGCCGCGACCCGATTGCAGCGAAGGCTTGCAATTGCTGAGGTACTTGCTTCGCACGGAGTGCCGGCAGAACACGATGACATCGACGCAGCATTCGACGAAGCGTGGAAGCGCTTCGATGCGTCGTGGGGTCAGGGCGCGCAGTTCACCGGAACGCATGCGGCAGAAACGGTGCTCGACGTTCTCGGTCATACCGAAGACGAACAGGTACGTATTCGTGTGATCGACGCGTATTTGTCGGCACCACGAACAATGCAACTCGACCTCACCGACAATCTCGTTCCCACGTTGCATCGGCTCAAAGATGCAGGGCTGCGTGTTGGCATCGTCTGCGATGTCGGACTTACGCCATCGACGGTGTTGCGTGAGTACCTCGAAGGACACGGCGTTCTTGAACTGTTCGATCACTGGTCGTTCTCCGATGAGGTCGGTGTGTACAAGCCCGACGCTGCGATCTTCGAACACGCACTCGCTGGGTTGGGTGGCATCGATCCGTCGCGCGCGGCACATATTGGTGACCTTCGCCGTACCGATATTGCCGGCGCGAAAGCCATGGGCATGTTGGCGTTGCGTTACCGAGGCGTCACCGATGACGATCCCGACCACGGGCCGGAGGGCGACGTCATCATCGACGATCACGCGCAACTCCCTACCGTGCTCGGTCTCTAGACCTTCCGTCGGCAGATCGCAGGACGGCACGCGGTTGGCTGTGCCACAGTTGGACCCCACACCACTTCAAGGGGGACTCCACGTGGCACTCGATCCACAAGCCCAGGTCATCATCGATCTCATGGCGAGCTCAGGTTTTTCATTTACCGATGCTGAGCCGGCCACGCTGCGTGAGCAGATGGGACAAACGAACGCGCCGAGCCCGATTGAACTTGCGAGCATCACCGATCGAACCATTCCCGGTCCTGGTGGCGAGATTCCCGTTCGCATTTATCGCCCGAGCACCGAAGCTGGTCTTCCTGTCACCGTTTTCTTCCACGGTGGTGGCTGGGTGATCGGTGATCTTGAATCGCATGACCACTGCTGTCGCACGATTGCGTCGAAGGCCGAGTGTGTGGTGGTTGCTGTTGATTACCGCCTCGCTCCCGAAGCCAAGTTCCCTGCGGCGATCGACGATGCATGGGCCGCAACTGAATGGGTCGCGACGCATGGCGAGGAACTGAACGTTGACACGTCGCGTCTCGCTGTTGCGGGTGACAGTGCCGGTGGCAATCTCGCCGCGGTCGTTGCCAACATTTCTCGTGACCATGAGCACGTTGAAGTCATTCAGCAAGCGCTGATCTACCCCGTCACCGACGGCAGTTGCGATCGCCCATCAATGACCGAAAACGCCGAGGGCTACTTCCTCACTCGTGACGCAATGGATTGGTTCCACGATCACTACACCGTCAGCATCGAGGACGTGAACGATCCGCGGTACTCACCGATCCTCAGCGACCTCGCCGGCGCGCCACCTGCAGTGGTGGTCACTGCGGGCTTTGATCCGCTTCGCGATCAGGGCAACGCCTACGCCGCGAAACTTGTTGAAGCCGGTGTCGATGTTGATCACGTCGAGTACGAAGGCATGTTCCACGGCTTCTTCTCTATGGACGCAGCTATCGATGTTGCCTCCGAAGCGCAGGATCAGGTGGCGAGCGCCCTCAAGGATGCCTTCGCTCGGTGAATCGAGTTGTTCATTCAGGAGTCGTTTCGCTTGCCCTTTGTGCCCTTCTGTTTGGGTGTTCCCGCGGGTCGACTTCTGAAACAACAACGTCAACCGCATCGTCGCTCTCAACAACGACGACTGTGGCAATGAGCACGGTCTACGAGCCGTACGCGCACGCGCGCGCTGCGATTGAACCTCGTGGAACGACGACGGAAGCGTCGATCACAACTCCAGATGGTCGCGTGCGCCGTTATCGGACTTACGTTCCGGCCTCGCTTGTTCCTGGCACAAACGTTCCACTCCTTGTCGCTCTTCATGGCGGGCTCGGTTGGGGCGAACAGTTTGAGAACAACAGCGGGTTCGATGGACTTGCTGAATCGAATCAGTTCATCGTCGTGTATCCCGATGGAACAAATGCACAAGCTGGTAGTCGCAAGTTGCTCACATGGAACGGTGGAATGTGTTGTGGTCCCGCAGCCGCGCAGAATGTCGACGACGTTGGATTTGTTTCTCAAGTGATCGACACCTTGTCCGCGGCGATGCCGATTGATACTCGTCGTGTGTTCGCAACGGGTCACTCCAACGGTGCAATCCTCGCCTATCGGTTGGCCTGCGAACGAAGTGATCTCATTTCCGCAATTGGCGTGCAGGCGGGTGTCCTAGGAGTTGCGTGCACGCCAACGAAACCCGTGAGCGTGTTTCATCTTCACGGTTTGGCCGACACCAACATTCCGATCGATGGTGGAAAAGGGTCTGGCGTTTCGGGAGTCACGTTTCCCTCTCCGCGCGAAGCACCTCAGGCATTTGCTCGAGCCAATGGGTGCACGCAAGGTCCTGTTGATCAAGGTGATCCGACAAACCCCGATGTCAGTGCTCGCACGTGGGCGGGATGTGCGGCGTCACGAGCGGTGCAGTTCGTCACCGTTGCCGGGGCTTCGCACGCCTGGATGGGTCACAGCGGGACCGCTGCTGCCTCGACCTCGTTAGTGGGAACGCCCTATCAAAGTCTTGATGCGAGTCGAGCAATCTGGTCGTTTCTCGCGGCACAGCCCCCGCGCTGAGTGGAGTTCGTGAACGCAATGCGAAAGGCCCGGGCGCAGAGCCCGGGCCTTCGTCATGTGGTCGGGACCGGCGTCGATCCGGTGACCTACCGCTTTTCAGGCGGTCGCTCTGCCAACTGAGCTACCCGACCGTGGAGACATGGTCTCCGTCCCTGACGCCCCGGCGAACCGGTGCGGCAGTTGGCGGTCCCGACGGGATTTGAACCCGCGACCTCCGGCTTGACAGGCCGGCGTGCACTCCAAACTGCACCACGGGACCAGAAACTGCTGCGCACCCCCAACGGGATTCGAACCCGTGTTACCTGCGTGAAAGGCAGGCGTCCTAGGCCGCTGGACGATGGGGGCTCTTGTGCCGCTAGGGCCTGCAGACCATAGCAGCACCCTCAGTGCCGTCCCCAATGCTGATCGGAACCGAGGTCAGGCGGTGCGAGCGAGGGCGTCTACCACCATGCCAACGAGCACGCCGAGGAACTCATAGAGCGCCCATGCCGGTAGTTCGGGGTCATCGGGCTCGAGTTGGGGGAACCCGTCCTCGCTGACATCGAGACGAGTACCGAGCACGAGTCGCACGGTGTTGAGGCCGACCATCCAGGTTTCGAGCGTGGCTCGATCGAGCTCGGCATCGTTGGCCGTGGCCGACACTCGCTCGAGCGCTTCACGGCGAGTGCGGAGCAAATCGCTATGGACAAGATCTCGATAGGACTCGTTGACCGATTCGTCTGAAGCGTGGGCAACCGGGAAGACACGACGAAGCATCGGATTGTTGTGAGTGGCATCTTCGTCATCGAGCGCGGCGAGCACGTCATCGCAGACTGCAGCGATGACTTCGCGAAGGTCGCTGCGCAGATTGATGATGAATCGATCTGGTCCTTTGCTCTGAATCGTGCGTTTGAATCCGAACGCCATGTCAGTCCTGCTGCATCGTGGCCCAGAGGCCGTGTTCGTGCAGACGAAAAACATCGAGCTCTGCTTTTTCTTTTGAACCGTTGGAAACAACAGCGCGACCTTTCTCATGCACATCAAGCATGAGTGACTCTGCTTTGTCGTGGCTGTAACCAAATACTTTTTGCAGCACGTAGGTCACGTACGACATGAGATTGATCGGGTCATTCCAAACAAGAACGATCCATGGTCGATCAACATCGAGATTTGTGTCGATTGATGGTTGATCAATTTCAACCGGTGCAACATCGGCGGCAGAAAAAGGAATCATGTCGTTGCAAGCTGCGCATCAGCGGTTTCCGCTTCAAGTGGTCGCGCAATGAGGGCGAGATCGAAAGAAAGTGCAGCGATCCATACCATCACACTGCCAAAAATATGAAGAAGTACAAGGCCAGGCGGCACGTTGTTGAAGTACTGGATGTACCCGATTGCTCCTTGAACAACAATTGCCGCGACGAGATACTTCGCCCGGCGATCA
>JALQSZ010000088.1 GCA_023264135.1 Acidimicrobiales bacterium | reverse complement strand
AAGATTTGACCTTATGTAATACGAATGGTGCTCAGATAGAACTCTCTCATAAGAAACCAAGTATTGAAGTGCTTTTTCATGCTTGGATTATGAAGCACTTTCCAGAAATCAATTATATTGCTCATACACATCCACCTAAGACAACTCAAATACTTTGCTCACCTGCAGTAAATGATTTTGCCTGTCAGAGATGGTTTCCTGACCAAATCGTAAGGAATGGTGTATTGTCTTGTCTTGTTCCTTATGCACCTCCTGGAGCACGATTACTTGCTAATGTAGAGAAGTATGTTGGTGAGTTTGTGGATGAATATGGATATTTTCCCAAGTTGATTCTTTTGGAGAATCACGGTATCATTACAGCATCACCTTATCAAAAAGATTGTGCTGCTGCGACTCTAATGTGTGAGAAGTCTGCAGAAATTTTTATTGGTGCTAAACTTCTTGGTGGTGTCAACTTCCTTCCAGATGAAGAGATTGAGCATCTAGAAAACTGCCCTGGTGAGCAGTATCGTCGTCGTATGTATTTTGTGAAGTAACTACATAAAAAGGTTATCAAAAAACTATGAAAAACTTATCACTTTCAGAGGACCAGATTAAACTTCTGGCAGATGCTCTTTGCGGGGCGAAAGGCTGTTGATCGCGGTTCCGAGATGGATGTAGTCGGTCTGAGCGGCGACGTAGCCGATCATGACCTCAGGAGCTGACAACTGCGAATACTCGGTCAGCGCGTGGTGTTCGCCGAACCAGCAGTACTTCCAATTGTGTTTGTCAGCGAAGATCGCGTACTGGGCCTCGCGCATGTACGACAGATGCTGCTTATTGGTGTCGTGGGCCGCGGGTCCCGGGATGTACCCATTCAGAAAGATCGCGAATTCCATTACGCCCCCATGGTTCGGCGAACGAGCCGCAGCCCGTCGCAACATCAACGTTTCAGCGTTCCGACGATCCCCCGTCAGAACTCGCCAAGTGTGCCATAGGTCTCAGTTGTTGCGAGTCCGGCGTCGTCTCGCGTTCTGCGCTCAGACGGGTTCGTACAGTTCGTAGACCAGTCGGCCGCCCTCGCCGACCTGGCCGCGACCAAAGAGATGAAGAGCATTGAGCCAGCGGTACCGCTCGTCGCCAGCTTCGAACTCCGCACCGACATAGACCGGGGTCTTGCCCATTCCCGAGGACCAATCGGCCCGACCCTTGTAGGCCAGATACACGGGCACGCCGTCATCGGTCATGAGGGTCATGCGGATATCGAAGGTGCCGACTCCTTGAGCATCGATTGCGAGCCAATCGGCGGCGGCTCGGCCCACGAGACTCGCAGAGAGCCGTGGGCCTTCGATCCGGGCCTCACTGATTTCTTGGACAATTCTCGTACCCACAGGGGTCGCGCCGAGCATGTAGAGGCCATCGGAGGCGACAGCGAGCGTCAGGGTGGCAAAGGGGCGAAGTTCCATCCGGAGATCATTCCATGACCGGCCATTGGCTGCTGTCGTCCCCGGATTTTGCCCCTGAGCTATGGGTCGATTCGTTCTCTGGGCCTCGGCGTGGGAGCGTGGAGGCCGACCAGAGCGGTCGAGGAGAGCAGCTGATGGACCAATCGACCGACACCACCACCTTCGCCGATCTGGCACTTCGACCCGAATTGGTCGACGCATTGTCCAGCCTTGGCTATGAAGAACCCACCCCGATTCAGCGTGAATCCATCCCGCCGCTGATCGCCGGTAACGATCTCTTGGGTCAGGCTGCCACCGGAACCGGCAAGACCGCGGCCTTTGCGCTCCCGATGCTCGAACATCTCGATGCCGACAACCGATCAAAGAACCCGACCGGTTTGATCCTTGTCCCGACCCGTGAACTCGCGATGCAGGTGTCAGAGGCTGTTCACAAATACGGCCGCGCGCTTGGTGCTCGAGTGCTCCCCATCTATGGCGGTCAGCCGATCGGCCGGCAACTTCAAGCATTGAGTCGTGGCGTCGATGTCGTTGTTGCGACGCCCGGTCGAGCAGTCGACCACATCAAGCGCGGCACCATTCCCCTCAAAGACATCGCGATGGTCGTCCTCGACGAAGCCGACGAGATGCTCGACATGGGCTTCCTGCCCGACATCGAGCGCATCGTCAGCCAGTTGCCGACCAACCGCCACACCATGCTGTTCTCCGCGACGATGCCGAAGCGAATCGAGTCGCTGGCCCGTCGTCATCTTTCGAACCCCACCACCATTCGCATTGAAGCCCCCGTCGTTGCGAAGGGTGATGCCCCTAAGGTCCGCCAACTCGCATTCATGGTGCCGCGCTCACATAAGCCCGCCGCCCTCGGACGCATTCTCGATGTTGAAGCACCCGCAGCTGCGATTGTGTTCTGCCGCACGCGTCTCGAAGTTGATCAACTCACCGAGACGCTCAATGGTCGCGGTTATCGCGCCGAAGCGCTTCACGGAGGAATGAACCAAGAAGGACGCGATCGCGTAATGGCGCGAGTGCGCAGCGGCAACGCCGACCTTCTCATTGCCACCGACGTCGCGGCCCGAGGCCTCGACATCGACCTGCTCACGCACGTCGTCAACTACGACGTTCCGTCGGCTCCCGAGTCCTATGTCCATCGCATCGGTCGGGTGGGCCGCGCCGGACGCGAGGGCGTTGCCATCACACTCGCCGAACCACGCGAACACCGCTTGCTGGAAAACATCCAGCGAGTCACCGGCGACAAGATTGCGATCGAAAAGGTTCCGACCATTTCCGATCTTCGTAATCGACGCATGGAACTCACGCTGGGAACCTTGCGAGAGACACTTCTCGACGACGACCTCGATCGCTACCGCACCATCGTTGAGTCACTGACCGACGAATTCGATCTCTTTGATGTTGCCCTCGCTGCAGTCAAACTCACGCACGAAGCAACCACGGGCGCCGAAGACGAGGTTGAAATTCCTGAGGTTGAAATTCGTCGGCCAAAGGATCGCAAAGGCGACAAGGGCGACCGCTCCGATAGATCCGATCGAGGTGGACGCAACGAACGTGGCGACCGAGACAAAAAGGGCAAGAAGGGCAAAGACCGCTCGATTGGCGTCGACTCGACCCGTTTGTACTTCCCAATCGGGCGCTCATCACAGGTGCGACCAGGAGACCTCGTGGGCGCGATCACTGGTGAAACCGGCTTGGCGGGCAAGCAGATCGGTTCGATCGAAATTGCCGAGAAGTTCTCGCTTGTTGAGGTGCCCGAGAAGTCGGCCGACGACATCATTCGGGCGATGAAGAAGACCACCATCAAGGGCCGCAAAGTCGTTCCCCGTCGCGAGCGTTTTCAACGATTCGAGCGCTGACGAACGAGAGGTCGTGGCCTCTACGCTTGAACGATGCCTGACGACGTCATTCTCCAAACGGTTCCGCTCGGCCTTCACTGGCCAACGATCGATCCGTTCCTTTTTTGCGCACACCACGACGATCAATACCCCGCCGGAAACGATGCGATGGGTCCCGACGCGTCGCTCGAGGGTCGCAACATCGGCATGGACTTCGAAGGCATTGACGGCTGGCGCATGTACCACGGCGCAGTTGTGCCGGGCTTTCCGCAACATCCTCATCGCGGATTCGAAACAATTACCTACGTACGCGAAGGCACCTGCGACCACTCCGACTCTCTTGGTGCGACAGCAAGATTCGGGGAAGGCGACGTGCAATGGCTCACGGCCGGATCAGGCATCGTGCATTCCGAAATGATGCCGCTGCGAAATCAACACGGCCCCAATCCTCTTGAGCTTTTTCAGATCTGGTTGAACCTTCCTGCCGCCGACAAGATGTCCGATCCGTACTTCACCATGTTGTGGGCAGACGACATTCCGAAGGTTCGACATGTCGACGAATTCGGTCGAGCAACGGAAGTTGTCGTCATTGCCGGATCATTCGGAGATGCCGCTCCCCTTTCACCGCCTCCTGATTCGTGGGCATCGAAAGCGTCGGCAGAAGTTGCGGTGTGGCACCTCCATCTTGATCCCGGCACCACGCTTGACCTTCCAGCTTCTTCATCAGCAGACATTCTCCGCACGCTGTATGTCTTCGATGGCGTCGGAGTCGAACTAGGCGACACGCTTTTGGAATGCGACACCGGATCGGTACTCCGGTCGACGGCATCGATCACCTTGAACTCCCCTGGTGGAGCTGACTGCCTTGTGCTTCAGGGACGCCCGATCGGTGAACCTGTTGCCCAACAAGGTCCGTTCGTGATGAACGATGAAGCGGGACTTCGTCAGACGTTTCTTGATTATCAACGCACAGGATTCGGTGGATGGCCGTGGCCTGTCGATGGACCAGTCCACGACGCTGGACGCCAACGCTTCGCCATTCATCCCGACGGTCGCCTCGAAGAACCGACGTGATTCTGCGAGGTTCTCGCTTCAACCGATAGCGTCCACAACGCAGAACGCACCGCAGTTGCTCCGGGGGGATCAATGGCACACGAGGTACGAGACGACATCGACCTGCTCGATGGAGAGTGGTACGCGCAACAACCGTTCGAACAATGGGCGTGGATGCGAGACCACGCGCCGGCGTATTGGGATGAACGCAATCAGGTGTGGGGCATCACACGTTACGACGATGTCCTCATGATCGAGAAGGACGCGAAGACATTTTCATCAATGCGTGCCCCTCGCCCTCATGGCGATCCACTACCGATGATGATTTCGATGGACAATCCCGAACATCAACGCAGGCGCTCGCTTGTGAATCGAGGGTTCACGCCCAAGAAGGTGCAAGGCCACGCAGAGACCATCCGCAACATTTGCATCTCGCTTATCGACAAAGTTTCCGCGAAGGGCGAATGTGATTTCGTTTGGGATATCGCCGCACCGCTCCCCCTCTTGCTCATTGCCGACATGTTGGGCTTCGAGCCCGACGCCTATGACGACCTCCTGCGATGGTCCGACGACATGATCCGGGGCACCACAGGAACACCAACTCCTGAAGTGCAACTCGCAGCGATGAACGCCGGTATCGAATTTCGTGAGTACCAACTACGCGTGATCGCTGACCGTCGCTCGCGGCCCCCACAAGACGACCTCATCAGCACGCTCGTCAATGCAGAGATCGACGGCCACAAACTCGATGACGAATCAATCGTGAGCGAAACCTTGCTGATTTTGATCGGTGGAGATGAAACCAGCCGTCACGTGATCACCTGCGGCATGCTCGCGCTTCTCGAATTCCCCGAGCAACGAGACCTCCTCGCACGTCAGCCTGAACTCATTGAAACGGGAGTCGAAGAACTTCTTCGTTGGGTGTCGCCGATCAAAAACATGGCTCGAACCGTTACGAAACCCGTCGAACTGCATGGCGAAACGCTCCGCGAAGGCGACCAGGTCATGTTGTTCTACCCATCAGCGAATCGCGATTCGCGAATGTTCGACCAGCCCGATCAGCTTGATGTTCGTCGTAACCCGAATCCACATCTCGCGTTTGGTTTTGGGCCCCACTTTTGTTTGGGTGCGTCACTTGCCCGACTTGAGCTGAAGATCATGTTCGAAGAACTTCTTCGTCGACTTCCCGATATTCAACTCGCAAGCACTGCACCCATCGACTTCCGGGCCTCCAATTTCATTAGCGGCCCAGAGTCGATGCCTGTCCGGTTCACACCAAACAACTAAGAGGACGCACAGTGGACTTTCATCCCGACGAAGTTCGAGCCGCCTACGAACATTTTGTTGCCGTTGGCGACAGCGGCGATTGGAATGCTTGGGCCGACCTCCACACCATTGACGGAGTGTGGGTCGAGCATCACCTCGGCACCTTTCGTGGTCGCGAAGAAATTCGCAAAGCAATCGTCGATGTCATGGCTCAAGCCCCATCCTCGATGGAATTTCCTGTCGAATGGGTCGTGATCAACGGAAATCGAGTCGTGTACTACCCCTGGCAGGTTCTGCCTCACCCAACTGGCGGCGAACCCTTCAAATTCAGTTGCATCACGATCTTGGAATACGCCGGCGACGGACAATTCTCGTACCAAGAAGATGTGTACAACCCCAAAGAGGGCGAACAGGTTTTCGGTGCATGGATCGCTGCGGGCGGAACGCTTCCCGGGATGTCGTAATTACGACCGGTGTCGTTTGATTCCGGCTGCAGTCGCAGCCTCGCCATAACAAGTTGCAAGCGATGCAACGGTTTCGTGTGCGTTCAGTCCACTTGGATTCGGAAGGATCCAGAGTTCCGCACCTTCGAAGCCAGCATCCGACTTTCCAATTGACACCTTTGCGTTTCCAAATGCCTGCCGATAC
>JALQSZ010000087.1 GCA_023264135.1 Acidimicrobiales bacterium | reverse complement strand
CACGAAGAAGCAACAAGGTCCCTCATGAATGCGTGCGATGCGTCTGGGATCGGCGAGATCCGCGATCCTGATCTCGCAGCCGATGCTTTGTTGAACGCTCGAAATGAGAACGCTCGCCAGTTGCAATCGCTCTCACAACTCGCCGAAGCCGACCAGTTGTTGGCTGAACTGATCGGCGAGAAGCGACGACTCGGCGAAGAGCGCGAAGACGGTGTCCATCGCATCGAGGAGATCAATCAGTTCCTTGTTCCACGTCAGAGCGACAAAAAAGAATTGGAAGCACTCGCGGCGACGGAATTGCAGCGAAAGATCGATGCTGAAACAGCAACCGCTCTTGTCGAGTCGCGAAAGGAACTTCTCGAAATTGGCCCAAAGATTAAGGCCGCGACGGCGACACAGAAAGAAGCGAGTGATCGCCAGCAGGCCGCGAGCAAAGCCTTCGACGACTCTGCCGCCCCACGGTTAGCTGCGTCGCTTGTTCCTGGTGAGGCCTGCTCGGTATGCGGTTCCACCGAACATCCGCGTCCCGCGTTGTCGTCGACTGAGGGCCTAGTCAGCAGCGCCGAACGCGACAAGGCCACTGCTGAGCTTGTTCAAGCAGCGAAAGTGCTCGGAGACCTTGGCAATCATCAGCAGCGGTTGATCGAAGAACTGGGAGAATTTGCTTCACGATCGCTCGAGGATCTCCGTGTCGAACGTGACCAAGCAAGAACTGCTCATGTGGCAGCACAGAATGCAGCGAACCAACTCAAAGAACTCCTCGCCGAGATCGAGTTGGTAGAGAACGAGAAAGACAAACTTGACGCCCGCCAGATCGAAATCGATCTTGAACTCGCCGGTGTCGGTCCGCGCATTGAGACGGCGGAAAGTCGTTGTGTGGAACTTCGCAACGATTTGGGTGAGTTTGCCGAAGCTTTGAGAGAAGACTCAGCGGCTGCGATCACATCGCTTGAGAACATCTCGAATGCGCTCGAAGGCGTAGAGACCTGCATAAGAAACTGTCGCTCAGCGGCAACGGCGGTGACCAGCGCCGAAGCAAAAGCGGAATCATCTGCGAAAGTGCTTGCCGATGCGCTGAAAACATCACCATTTGCGACCGTGGCGGAGGCAGAAGCGGTTGCTCTCGATTCGGAAATGCTTGCTGATCTGACAACTGCGATCGTCGACTACGACACGAGAGACGCAAGAAACCAGACACTCCTCGAAGAGAATCTCAAAATCGATCTTCCCGATGAGCGTCCCGACGTCACCGAACTGAAGTTGCTGGCCGACGCGACGCAAGCAGAAGCACAGGAAGCAACGAATGCACTTGGAACACTTACGGCACATTTTGATCAAGCGCGAAGAAATCTGAATGAGGCCAACTCGATTGTCGGTGGATCGGAAGATGCATATGAGCGAATGAAATCGCTTGAGTCACTTGCGAAGACCTGCGATGGACAAGGTCCGCGACGCATCGCGCTCGAAACCTGGGTGCTTGCCGGCGAACTCGAGCGTGTTGCTGCTGCTGCGAATCATCACCTCGGAAAAATGACGAGCGGCCGTTACCAAATCGAACGTTCCGATGACTCTGGTCATGGCGGTCGGCAATCGGGTCTCGACCTACGAATTCTTGATGCTCACACCGGAGCCTCGCGTCGGCCGGGCTCACTGAGCGGTGGCGAACAGTTCCAGGCGTCGTTGGCGCTGGCGCTTGGTCTCGCCGATGTGATCGGTCATGGTGGGAATGCAAACGGCCGCGTGTTCGAAGCGCTGTTTGTCGACGAGGGCTTCGGTTCGCTTGACCCTGATTCGCTGGATCAGGCGGTCGATGCACTTGCGCAGATTCAGGCGACGGGCCGAACCGTCGGTGTCATCACCCACGTCGAGGCGATGAAGGAAAGCCTTCCAATCGGAATTCGTGTCGACCGTTTGCCCAATGGCAAGGGCTCAACACTCACCGTTCGCCCCAACGACTGATAGACGACGCGACGAAGCAATGACCATTTCGATTCGAACAGCACGAACTGACGATGCAGCAGCGATCGCCGCCGTTGCCGTTGCTTCGATTCGCGAGGTAGCAACGAACTATTACGACACTGCGCAGATCGACGCGTGGAGTTCGGCGTTCACACCGCAAACCGTGCAATCCGCGTTCGTCACAGGCATCACCTGGGTGGCAGCTGACGGAGGCGAGGTCGTTGGATTCGCCAAATGGGAACCGCCAACAGAGTTCGATCTTCTCTATGTGCACCCGTCAGCAGCGCGCAGAGGTGTCGCGCACGCATTGAGTGAGGCAGTTGAGCGCGCGGCACGAGAAGCAGGTCTGTTTCACCTCGAAGCGACAGTTTCCAAATCTGCTCGCAAGGTGTTCGACGCCTTTGGTTATGAACTGATCGAAGACTTCATTCGCACGGTTGACGGACAGCAATTCGCCGTCGCGCGTATGCGCAAAGAACTCCGCTGATACTTACGCAGGGGTTTCCGAGGCCTTGATGATGTGATCGAGCCACCACTGCGGCGCATTGTCGACAAGGTGTCCGATATGTGAGTAGTCGTGCCAGCGACTGATCTTGCCGTCACGAACTTCCATCACCGTGACAAACGGGTGGTCGATGACTTCACCGGTGTGAAAGATCCATCGCTCCATGTGTTCCCAGATCACGAGGTTGCCCTGGGCGACGATGTGTTTGGGGAAGTGGTAGTAGCCCTGAAGTGGTTCAATTCCGATCTTCAGTCGACGCACGATGTCGGCGCCGCCAATTGCACCCTTGGGATCCATGCCGACATCGGTGTAGTGGCAGTCGTCAGTGAAGAACGTGGCCATGGCGTCCCAGTCACGCTCGAAATGCGCGTACCAGTAGTTCTCCACGACCTCTTTGTTTCGAGCTTCGGTGCTATCCATTGGTTCCCCTCACAGTGATGTGTGCGGCAGCGTACGACACCGGCGAAGATGGTGGGTATGGACGAGATCGAAATCAGCACCGACACCATTCGACTCGGACAGTTTCTGAAGTTGTCGAACCTTGTGGATTCGGGTTCCGACGCGAAGTTTCTTCTCGCCGGTGGCGAGGTCAGCGTGAACGGCGAGGTGGAGATCCGCCGAGGCCGTCAGTTGCGCGCCGGTGACATCGTCGAATTCGACGGTGTCGAAGTGCGTGTTGTTGAAGCCTGAACGGCTCAAGCTTCTGGGCGCTTGAGAACGTCGGCCAATCCGGGCACCTCAATGCCCAGAAGCCGTGCGGTGATTGCGGTAACGGGGTTGTAGACCGCCATGGCACCAATTGACGGATCGCCCGATTCGGCCACATACATCTCGGCCAACTTCACCATCACGAGTGCGAACTGGAAGCCAGCGAGGATCTCGTAGAAATCAACGTGGTTCGCGGGGCGACCCATGAGCTCTTCCCACAGCGCAATCGTCTGCGCGCGATTGAGCATGCCTGGCAGCAACGTGGCGCCGGCGCTTTCGATTGAGAACTGCTGCAAGAACAGCCACCAACCGAGATCGCTTTCGCTGTTGCCGAGCGACACCATTTCCCAATCGAACACACCGATGACCTCGGTGTTGTCGGGTCCGCCGTACATCTGATTGCCCGGGCGCGCGTCACCCCAACACAATTCGATGAACTCACCGTCGTCGGGCCAGTTCGCAACAAGCCAATCCCACGCGGGATCGATGACGGGATGCGCTTCGCCCTTCATCGCCCAGTTCTTGTAGTTCTGGAAATAGCCGCGACGCTGTTCAGGCCCGAGCTTGCCGTGATGTTTCTGATCAAGATGTTCGAAACCGGCAGCTTTCCAATCGACTCGACCAACACGCGTCAACGCTTCAACACCGTTGTAGGCCCAACGAGCGCGTTGCTCATCGGTCATGTCGACAACAAAACCTTGCTCGGTATAAGGCGGCGCATCGCCAGGAACAACACCGTTCAAACGGTCCATCATGAAAAACGGTCCACCGATGATCGATTCGTCGCGTTCAGCCCAGCGCGTATTGGGAACAGGAACGTTGGAGTGTTCGCCGAGCAACTTCATCGACAAGTACTGCTGGGTCACGAGATCAATTTCGGGGAACAACAAACTCATGACCGGTTGACTGCGCAACACGAGTTCGGCGTCAACCTTTTCGCCGTTCTCAACCCAACTCGCGTCGAGCAGGAACGTTTCATTTGAGAAACCGCTTGATTGCGGAACAACAAGGTTGGTGATGGTGACGTCTGATGCGTCGGGCATCTGAGCGGCCATCCATTCGGTGAGTACGCCGCGGATCTGATCTGGATCGCGCTGACCAGCAACTGGCATTTCTGTTCCCCCTAAATCTCGCAAGCCGATGGCTTGCTGCGGGAGCGATGCTAGGCCCTGGACCGGTAGCGTCGTCACGGAAACAACGTGAGCTTGGGGGAGCCAATGGGGTCAGTCGAAGGAAGGGTTGCGCTTGTCACCGGTGCGGCTCGCGGTCAGGGTCGAGCCCATGCCATCGCATTGGCCAATGAAGGCGCCGATCTGGTCGTCACTGATCTCTGTGGCGATATTGCGACCGTTCCCTATCCATTAGGAACCTCTGACGAGCTGGCCGAAACCGTCGCGCTCGTCGAGGCGACTGGTCGTCGCTGTCTCTCGATGCCCGCCGACATTCGCGACACCGCAGCGATGGGTCTCGTTGTAGAAGCCGCGCTCGACACCTTCGGCAAGATCGATATTTGCGTGGCCAATGCCGGGGTGACTGGCTACGGAAAGTTTCATGAGCTCGATGACGACACCTGGAACGACATGATCGATGTCGATCTCACCGGAACGTTCAAGACCATTCGTGCCGTGCTGCCGAACATGCTCGAAAACCATTACGGGCGCATCATCGCCACCTCTTCGATGGCGGGACGAATGGGCAATGCCAATCTTTCGCACTACGTCGCGGCGAAGTGGGGCGTGATCGGAATGGTGAAGTCACTCGCGATGGAAGTCGCGAACAAGGGCATCACCGTGAATGCGATCGCACCAGCTGCGGTCGACACCGCCATGTTGCATAACGAGGCGATGTACAGACTGTTCTGCCCTGACATGGATGCACCAACACGCGAAGATGTCACGCCTCGCTACCAGGCAATGAATCGCCTCGGTGTTGCGTGGATGGATCCCGAAGAGATCTCGCGTGCGGTGTTGTTTGTTGCCGCCGACGCCGCATCGAGCATGACCGGCCAAGTCATCGAAGTGAGTCTCGGATCAAGCGCAGGAACGCACTAACGACTCACGAAGAGTTACGGACAGCCGATCCCGTTCAGCGTTGCGCACGGCGGACACAATCGCGCTGGGCCATCAGGGGTATGCCAAATGCGTGCATTCGGTGAACCACACGACATGCACGGACCATCGACATCGAGAACTTCACGCGTCTCGCGTTGCGTGTTGTCTGAAACTGGCTGGTGATCGTTCATGAGTTTTGGCAGATGTCAGAAATTGTTTGCGTATACGAACCGTCGGTTGGTTGCGTGTCTGACAATGTTGCACACAGTGCTTTGAACGTTGTTTCGATGTTGGTGTCGAGACCGGGCTGCACTTCGGTGACATAGCCATACAAACTCAGAGTCGATGTGCGATCGCCGTACCACTGGTGAGCGATGGAGACGATCTGTGATGCCCACGCTTGCCAGGTCTTGTAGTGATTCATCGCGAGATCGCGGATGGAATCAGGAACTGAACCATCTTCGTAACTTCGGTTCGCGTAGTCGTCTTCGATTTGCTGCAGATCAACTCCGAACTGCGCGACTTGTGAGTCGATATCGGAAAACCAGCGTTCGGCAATCGCAGGCCGTTCTGCGTCGGTCGCCGCTAACCACTCTTCGTGAAAGCTTTGATAGCTATCCCAGAACGTCTCGATAAAGACCAAATTGGTGAGTTCGGAATCGAGAAGATCCTCAACAGCCATTTGGTATTTCGGATCACTCGAAGAAGCGGTCTTCGTTGCGTGATCAGACACGGCAATGGAGATGCCGAGAATGAGGATGATGACGCCAACGACCATCGCTGCGAGTCCAGCGATGACAAGCGAACTCCGCCTCGAGCGAGTGGGTCGGGGCGTTGGAGGAAGTGGTGTCGATGGACCTTGCGCGGTGGGGTCAAAGGCATACGGCGGATGATCAGGTGCAGGAGTCGGCGGACGCGCCGGCATCTCGTCGGTGAGGCCTGGAGGCGGCGGATACCAACGGCCATCGCCGGCTTGCCACCATCCGGGGCTGTGGGGAACATCGCTCATGCCCGCTCAACGATAGGCGGGTCGACGTGCGATCCGACCAGCGTGTTCGCACCTTGTCGGCAACGACGAGTTGCCTATGCTGACGATCCGATCGTCAAAGGAGTGACCATGGCCCTCAGAACTGACACACCAATGGGAGCACCCA
>JALQSZ010000086.1 GCA_023264135.1 Acidimicrobiales bacterium | reverse complement strand
ATCCGTAGCGACCACCGGTGCGCTCAAGTTCACACAACAACGTGCCGAGAAGGCGAGTGCCCGAGGCGCCAAGCGGATGCCCAAGTGCGATCGCACCGCCATTGACGTTGACCTTGCTGAGATCGGCATCGAGTTCGCGTTGCCATGCGAGCACCACCGGTGCGAATGCTTCGTTGATCTCGATGAGGTCGATGTCGTCGAGCGAAAGGCCTGACTTCTCGAGAATTTTCTGTGTTGCGGGAATCGGACCGGTGAGCATGATGCGCGGGTCGACACCAGCAAGTGAGAAGGAATGGAAACGCGCACGCGGTGTGAGTCCAAGTTTTGAAGCCGCAGCTTCGCTCATGATGAGCGCGGCCGATGCGCCATCGGTGATCTGTGAAGAGTTACCAGCGGTGATGACACCTTCGGGAGTGAACGCCGGCTTGAGCGCGGCGAGCGATTCAACAGTTGTGGTGTCGCGGATTCCCTCGTCGGTGCGAAGCATGCCGTCGGTGGGAATGATTTCACCGGAGTCTTTGTCGCGACGTCGAACTTCAACTGGATGAATCTCGCGTTCGAACCGACCCTCGTCGCGAGCGCGCGCCGCGCGCTGTTGTGACTCGGCAGAAAACGCATCGAGTTCTTCGCGCGAAAGGTTCCACTGTTCGGCGATCAACTCTGCCGAAAGCCCTTGCGGAATAAGTCCGCCTGCGTCTTTGTAGCGAGCTTCCACGCGAGGTCCGAACGGAAAGCCGACGCCCTGTCCGAACGACGCGCCCATCGGCACCAAGCTCATCACTTCGACACCTGCAGCAATCACGATGTCGTGCACGCCGGCCATGACTCCCTGCGCCGCGAACGCTGCAGCTTGTTGCGAAGAACCGCATTGACGATCGATGGTTGTGGACGGCACGGTTTCAGGAAAGCCCGCAGCGAGTGCGGCGTTACGCCCGATATTCAGAGATTGCGCGCCAACCTGCGAAACGCATCCCATAAGGACGTCTTCGACAAGTGCGGGGTCAAGATCGTTGCGCTCGACGAGTGTCGACAAGACCTCGCCGGCGAGGTCGGCAGGGTGCCAACCGGAGAGAGAACCGTTTCGCTTGCCGCCAGGGGTTCGAACGACATCGACAATGACTGCATCAGGCACGGTGGTCTCCCGGGTAGTGGTGGCCCGGTCGACAAACCGGGTGGCTACAGCGTGCCAGCGTCGCGCTGCGCCTGCACAGGATTGTCGTCTTCCCAGATTTCTTGGATCTCTTCGAGGGTGCGGCCCTTGGTTTCGGGCACGGTCTTCCAGATCCAGACGTAGGCGATGACGGCGAAACCACCGAACAAATAGAAGGTGGCGGAGTTGCCGATTGAGTCGATGAGGGTCAGGAAGAACTGGCTAACAAGCCAGGCCGAGCCCCAGTTGACCGCAGTGGCCACGGCCACCGCTCGGCCACGAACTCGGTTCGGGAAGATCTCATTGATGACGGTCCAGACCACGGGGCCGAGCGAAAAGGCGAACGATGCGATGAACACCACACGGGCAACAAGGGTGATGATTCCCGCGGTGGTCGGGCCGCCGGTTCCAGCACCGCTGGTATCGGCGTTGTCCATGAAGTGGAACGAAATGCCAACAGTGACAAGCGCGGATGCCATGCCAACCAAACCGGCGAGCAACAACGGGCGGCGACCAAAGCGATCGACGTACGCAACGGCAATAAGCGTGGCAAGAACATTGACGCCACCGATCGCCCACGTCGTTGCCGATGCTTGGTCCTCGGGAGTCGAGAATCCGGCCTGAGCAAAGATCTTGTTGGCGTAATAAATGATGGCGTTGATGCCGGTGATCTGCTGGAAGACCGCGAGGCCGATGCCGATCATGAGCGGCTTACGAAGTTTCTTGGAGAACACTTCCGCCCACGTTGCTTTATTTGCATCGTCTTCAGCGGCGGCCTTCTCGATTTCCGACACCTCTGCATTGGCATCGACATCGGGTCGAACTTTGCTGAGCGCTTTGATCGCGTCGTCTCGACGACCGACTTTCACAAACCAACGAGGTGAATCGGGCATCGGAAGCATGACGACGAATAAGAGGACCGCAGGAACTGCAGAAACACCGAGCATGACGCGCCACATGTCGTTGTTGATGAGCGCTTGATCAACGAGATAGGCGATGAAAATGCCGATGGTGATCGCAAGTTGGTACATCGAAACGAAGCGACCGCGAAGGCGGGTCGGTGCTTGTTCCGCTGCGTAGAGCGGTGCAGCAACCGATGCGACACCGACGCCGAAACCAACAATGAGGCGACCGATGACAAGAACGGTTGTTCCGGGTGCGAGAGCTTCGAGCAACGCGCCGATCGTGAAAAGAACGGCGGCAAGAAGAATGGTGACGCGACGACCGAGTTTGTCGGCCATGACACCAGCGACCAACGCGCCGACAAGTGCACCAAGGGTGACCCACGACGTGATGATCTGAATCATCGTGGTGCTGGCACCAAACGACTTCTGAATACCGTCGAGCGCGCCAGCGATAACGCCTTGGTCGTAACCAAAGAGAAGGCCGGCCAACATGATGACGGCGCCGACTAACAGCAACCAGATACCAAGCTTTGGCTTTGGTGCGGCCGCGTTTGAAGTTGTGGTGCTGAAGTCCTCGCCCATGATTCCCCTTCGATCGGTGACGTAACGCTAGGCGCAGTTCGCGGTCCTCTGTCGGACTACGTGAAGTGGATTAGCGGCTGTTCCACTGGCGCACTGCGGGGGTGTCGCGCTCCCAGCCGAGAATGCTGAGGGTTGCGGGATCGAGGATGAACCGTCGGCCCTCGATCGGGGCAAGTTCGCACCAGCGGGCAGTCAACACCCGAAGAATGTGTCCGTGCGCAAACACGATCGCGTTGCCTTCTTGCGCGCGCACTCGCTCGATGACTCGGTCGGCTCGAGCCGAAACCTGCTCGATGGTTTCGCCGTTGGGACAGGTCCCGTTCCAGACCGTCCAACCGGGAACGGTTTCGCGAATAGTGGGTGTGGTGACACCTTCGTAGTCGCCGTAGTCCCACTCGTGAAGGTCGTCGTCGAGAACGGCCTGGTCTCGAAGGCCAGCAAGTTCGCAGGTTCGTTGCGCGCGCTGCATCGGACTGCACAACACGAGCGAGAAATCGATGTCGGTCAGAAGTTTGCCGGTTGCGCGGGCTTGATCTTCGCCTTCAGGCAACAGCGGAATATCGGTTCGGCCCGTGTGTTGACCGCTTTTGCTCCATTCCGTCGCGCCATGACGAACGACGTAGAGCAATGGAAGATCAACCGCAGCGTTCACGCGTTGGGATCGATCGGTGGTTCGCTCGGCCATCCACCATGGCCTCGCGTGAGTTTCGATGCATCGGCCGGACCCCACGAACCTTGTTCGTAACGTTCAACGGGTGGGTAGTCGGTGAGGATGCGTTCCACGATTCGCCACGACTCGAGAACCGAATCTTCACGAGCAAACAGCGTTGGATCGCCCTTCATCGCTTCTTCAATCAGAAGTTCGTACGGTTCCGGCCCAGTGTCTCGGCGTTCATCGGGTGGTGGGGCGAGCGTGATCGCTTCGGGCATCATCGTTTCGCCCGGTTCTTTGTGGAGCCAGGTAATAGCCGCGAAGTTCTCGGGCTTTGCTTCGATGCGAATTGAATTGTTCGGAACATGATCGTGATGATCGATCCAAAGTGGACGCGGCGGGCTTTTGAATTCGATTGTCATTTCGGTGACGGTTTCAGCGAGAGCCTTGCCGGCGCGCAGGTAAAACGGAACGCCACTCCAACGCGGTGAATCGATATCGAGTCGGAAGGCCGCGTAGGTCTCCGTATCGGAATTCGGTTTCACTCCGGGAACATCGAGGTATCCGTTGTATTGGCCGCGAACAAAATGTTTCGGATCAACAACACGACACGCTTCGAGAACCTTGCCCTTTTCATCGCGCAACGCTTTTGAGTGTTCGTTCACTGGTTGTTCCATCGCGAGGAGCGCAACCATCTGAAGGAGATGGTTTTGCATCACGTCGCGCATTGCGCCCACGGAGTCGTAAAAGCTTCCACGATCTTCAACGCCGAATGCTTCGGCCATGGTGATCTTCACGGACGACACGACGTTGCGATTCCAAAGCGGTTCGACAATCGCGTTTGCGAATCGCGTGACCAACAAACTGCGAAGCGCTTCTTTGCCAACAAAGTGATCGATGCGGAAGATCGCTGATTCAGAAAAATATTCGTGGAGTGTTGCGTTCAGGGCGACTGCGGAGTCGTAGTCGCGGCCAAAGGGCTTCTCGATGATGAGACGTGCGCCGTCGGCCATTCCTGCGGTGGCGATTCCCGTTGCCACGGTGGCGAACAGCGAAGGAGGAATGGCCAGATGGAAGATCGGATGGGTTGCGCCGCCGGCTTTGCGAGCGAGTTCGGCAAAGGTCGCCGGATCGGCGTAGTCACCGCTGACATAGGTGAGCTTTGAGGCAAGGCGATCAAAGGCGGCTTGGTCCCATTCCTCACCGGCCTCAGCGATCGACTCACGGCAGTGGTTGCGCAGATCGTCATCGGTCCAGGCATCGAGGGCCACGCCAATGACCGGAATACCAAGGTGTCCGCGGCATTCGAGGCGATAAATAGCGGGGAAGAGCTTCTTCTTGGCCAGATCGCCCGTGGCCCCGAACATCACGAGGAGGTCAGAGCGAGGTGCATCGGTTGGGGACTTCAGCGGCATTGGGTCTCCCTCGAGAAGCCGTGGTCGCCGCTCAAACTACTCAGGACTGTGTCGCCGCGGCGGCCTGCTCTGAGCGGCAATGTGACTGCGGTCATCACGAACCGTTGCATCTTTGCGTTTTTCTTATGTGACGCGGATGTGAACAGATGCCGTTTCGTCTTTCCGTTGCCGGACCACGGTCATAGGATCGACCACCGTGTCCACCGGGACACCTGGAGGTGGTGCGAAGTGCACGTCGTCGTTGTTGGATGCGGCCGAGTTGGTTCTGGTCTGGCCGCCACATTGGTTGAACAAGGTCACACCGTTTCGGTGATCGACCGAAAGGCAACGGCGTTTCGTCGTCTGCCAGAAAACTTCAGCGGAGACACCATCGTTGGTGTCGGGTTCGATCGCACACGACTTCGTGCTGCGGGCATCGAACGAGCTGATGCTCTTGCCGCTGTTACCAATGGCGATAACTCCAACATCCTCATCGCCCGCACCGCCCGCGAGTTCTTCCATGTCGATCGCGTTGTCGCTCGTATTTACGATCAGCGTCGCGCCGCAATTTACGAACGCCTCGGTATTTCAACAGTTGCCACTGTGCAATGGGCGATCGAACGAGTCCTTCGTCGTATTCAGCCCGACACCGATGGCGTCGAATGGGTCGACCCAAGTGCTCGCGTGTGTTTGGTTGAGCGCGTTGTGCCTGTTTCCTGGGCCGGTCGTCCGCTCATCGAACTTGAAACCGAAGGTCGTTCCCGAGTTGTTGCGCTGACTCGACTTGGTGTTGCGCAACTTGTAAGCCCTGCGTTGCTTGCGCAAGAAGGCGACATTGTTTGGGTCGCAATCGATGGCGATCACATCGGAGACTTCGACCGTCATCTTGCGGCGGCACCGACCCAAGGAGGTCATCACTGATGCGCGTCGTCATTGCAGGTGGTGGAAACGTTGGCACCTACATTGCCACCGAACTCCAGCAAGCAGGTCACGAAGTTCTCATTGTTGAAGTCGATCCCGCTCGCGTTGCTCAGGCACAGGCCGATGGCGAACCCGCCGGCGTGAAGTGGCTTGTTGTCGACGGCTGTGAAGTTTCGGAATTTGCAAAGGCCGAACCCGATCGCGCCGATGTCGTTGTTGCCGTTACTGGTGACGACGAAGACAACCTCGTGATCTCTCTTCTCGCCAAACAGGAATTCAGTGTTCCTCGCGTGATCGCTCGCGTGAACAACCCTTCGAACGAATGGATGTTCAACGCAAGTTGGGGCGTCGATGTTTCGGTGTCGACACCGCACATGCTCACCGCACTCGTCGAAGAGGCCGTCACGGTTGGTTCGCTCGTGCGCATCATGACCTTCGAGAATGATGCGGCTCGACTTTCCGAGATCCGACTCGCCGACACTTCGCCCGCCAACGGCGTCACCATCGCGAATCTTGGTCTTCCGCGTGAATCAACCATCGTGGCGGTCGTGCGCGACGGCAAGGTCATCTTCCCCCGTGGCGATGTCACGTTGGGCGGTGGCGACGAGGTTCTCGTGCTGGCCATGGCCGAAAACGAAGACGCAGTGCGCAAGGTCCTCGTCGGCTGAACCCCCGTAGGGCTGGTCGGGCCGTCCTGACCATGCCTGCGCCGCTCGGAGCGGTAATACTGAAGATCCAGTGAGGGGAGTATCCCATCACAGCGGTGTCGTCATCACGGCGCTCTGGCTTTCGGGCTTGAGTTCCCGGTGCCGCTGGTTTGTCTGAGTCGCAAGCTCGGGCAAGCGGGAGAGACCTCCGGTCGGTGAACCGTTCGCGGTTCTCCAATCGTCCATGTGACATGACCGGAGCCCCTTGATGACCCCTGAAACGAATCAAACGCAACAGAGCGACTGGT
>JALQSZ010000085.1 GCA_023264135.1 Acidimicrobiales bacterium | reverse complement strand
CGAACTCGCGACCTCGCTGGGTTTAAAGGTGATTTCGCCAGATGAAATTGGTGCGCTCGATATTGCAATCGACGGAGCCGATGAAGTCGACCCGGCGTTCAATCTCACCAAGGGCGGCGGCGCAGCCCATACCCGAGAAAAAATTGTGGCGTCGATGTCTCCGCGTTTCATCATCGTTGTCGACGAATCGAAACTCGTTCCTGCTCTCGGCCCGTTCGGCACGCCGCTCGAAGTGCTCGACTTCGCTCCTGGTGTTGTGGCAACTGCGGTTGAAGCGCTTGGCGCTTCAACAGTTACCACCCGCGATCGGCGCAGCGATAACGGCAATCTCGTGATGGACGCGCAATTCGGGACCATCGCCGACCCCGTTGCTTTGGGCGAGGCGCTTGCGAACACGCCGGGCATCGTCGAACACGGGATCTTCCCCGGTTCGATGGTGGAACGAGTCGTGATTGCTGGTCTTGACGGTGTTCGCGAACTGGTCAACGACCAGCGCTAAATCGCAAGCTCGATTCAGCGGCCGCGGTATTGCGCCCGCGCACCAACTGCGTCTTTATTCAGGCGCTTCGAAAGGTGCAGACCTTCAAGGACGAATTCGACCGCACTGGCAACAACCTCAGGCGTGGTGTCGCCACCGGTCAGAGCGTTGACGTGCGGCGCGAGCGCAGGAATGTCGGCGAGCAATGCGACGTAGTCGGCCGAAGAAACGTCTTCACCGGCATTGACCAATCGATCGCCGTCGAATGACTCGACCACATCGCGAAGATTTTCGATCGCGACGTATTCGCGGAAGATGCCAAGGACTGCGGCCTTCAGCAACTGTTCGACGACGAGACCTTCGCGACCTTCTTCAATGGTTTCAATCTCGACCTTGCCAATCGTCGACGCGGCAAGTGCGTCGAGATCCGACACACGCGGCACAACGATTGTTTCGCCATGCTGCAACGCGCGGCGCATTGCATTGGCCTCGAGCGTTTCAAGGTTGGCAACGGTGAGACGCACCGACACACCCGAACGCTGATTGATATGCGGACTGCGACGCGCGAGTTGCGAAAACTCCGCAACGATTTCGGTCATGTAACCCGGCACTCGGACTTCGATACCCGGCACCTCGAGATTGCGCGCTTCTTGCAACGCGATGGTGACTTCCGTTGCCACATCGAGCGGATAATGCGTGCGGATCTGCGAACCGAAGCGGTCTTTCAGTGGCGTAATGAGACGACCGCGGTTGGTGTAGTCGTCAGGGTTGGCCGACGCGAACAACATGACATCGAGCGGCAGTCGAAGTTTGAAACCGCGGATCTGCACGTCGCGCTCTTCAAGCACGTTCAACAAACCAACCTGAATGCGCTCGGCAAGGTCGGGAAGTTCGTTGATGGCGAAGATGCCTCGGTTGGTGCGGGGCACAAGACCAAAGTGAATGGTCTCTTCATTGGAGAGGTGTCGACCCTCGGCGATCTTGATGGGATCGACCTCGCCGATGAGGTCGGCGATCGAAGTATCGGGGGTGGCGAGCTTCTCGCCGTAACGCTCGTCGCGATGCACCCAGTCGATCGGGGTGGCGTCGCCCATCTCGGCGACGAGGTCTCGGGCCGGCTTGGACACCGGCGCATAGGGGTCGTCGTCGATCTCGGAACCGGCAACGATCGGCATCCACTCGTCGAGCAGATTGGTGAGCGAACGAATCATGCGGGTCTTGGCCTGACCTCGTTCACCCAGGAAGATCACGTCGTGTCCGGCGAGGATGGCGTTCTCGAGCTGGGGAAGAACGGTGTCCTCATAACCCAGAACACTGTCGAAGAGCGGTTCGCCAGCCACGATTCGCACGATCGCGTTCTGACGGAGTTCTTCCTTGACCGGGCGGCTGACCCAGCCCGATGCACGTAGTTCTCCGAGAGTGGTTGGCCGCTCAGACATCGTTTCCTCCCCTGCCGGACCCGATGGCCGGACGATGGACGCCTCAACCTATCGCCGCGACCCGGTGGCGGGGCGAGCCGCGTGACCAATCTCGCTTCGCACAGTTCGCCCCCTGCCGTGGCCGGTGAGTAGCGTGAACTCGCTTGGCCGGGCTCCGTCCGACCAAGCCTCGTTCCAGTCACAGCCTCTTCTAGGAAAGGTCTGCTCGTGACAGCAACCAAGGAACCGCCCGCGCTGACATCGGACATTTCGTCTCCGACCATTCGCAAGGCCAACCGACGCAGCAATTTCGCCATTGTCGACCTCTACAAGTCCTCAGTTGGCAAGAAATGGATCATGGCTCTCACCGGCATCATGCTGATGGGGTTCGTGCTCTTCCACATGATCGGCAACCTCAAGATGTATTTGGGCGAGTCGCATTTCAACGAGTACGCAGAGTTCCTGCGTCAGTTGCTCGTGCCGATCATTCCGCCAACAGGTGTTCTCTGGATGCTGCGCATCGGCCTTATCGCCGCCTTCGCACTGCACATTCAGTCCGCCTATGCGCTGACTCGCATTAATCGCAAGGCCCGTCCGGTCAACTACAAGTCACCACGTGACTATGTGGCCGTGAACTGGGCAGCGCGCACGATGCGTTGGAGCGGCATCATCGTTGGTCTGTTCTTGCTGTGGCATCTCGCCGACCTGACATGGGGCTGGGCCAACCCAGACTTCGTCAACGGCAATCCCTACGCCAACGTCGCCACAAGCCTCGACCGTGCACCAGTTGCTGCGCTGTACATCATCGCCAACATCGCACTCGGCTTTCACCTCTACCACGGCGCCTGGAGCATCTTCCAGAGCCTTGGTTCGATGAGCGCACGCTTTAATCCCCGCCACAATCCGATCCGCCGTGGCTTCGCTGCGGGCTTCGCGATTCTTGTGGCTGGCGTCAACATCACGTTCCCGATCGCCGTACTTACCGGCGTGGTCGGCTGAAGGAGCATCTGATGAGCACAATCACTCTCGACTCCAAGATCCCCTCCGGTCCTATTGAGGAACGTTGGGAGAGCCACAAGTTCAACATGAAGCTCGTGAACCCCGCGAACAAGCGGAAGTTCACGGTGCTCGTGGTTGGCACCGGTCTTGCCGGTGCTGCCGCAGCGGCGACACTCGCCGAACTCGGCTACCACGTGAAGTGCTTCACCTTCCACGACTCACCTCGTCGTGCGCATTCAATTGCTGCGCAGGGTGGCATCAATGCCGCCAAGAACTACAAGAACGATGGCGACAGCGTTCACCGTTTATTCTACGACACCGTCAAGGGCGGCGACTTCCGTGCACGCGAATCAAACGTGCATCGTCTTGCCGAGGTCAGCGTCAACATCATCGATCAGTGCGTGGCGCAGGGTGTCCCCTTCGCTCGTGAATACGGCGGTCTTCTCGACAACCGTTCGTTCGGTGGTTCGCAGGTCAGTCGTACGTTCTACGCCCGTGGCCAAACCGGTCAGCAGCTTCTGCTCGGTGCCTATCAGGCCCTCATGCAGCAGGTCTCGCTTGGTCGTGTGGAACTCCATACCAAGACCGAACTTCTCGATGTCGTCACCAAGGACGGCGTCGCGGCGGGCATCGTCACTCGCGACCTCGTCACCGGCGACATTCGCAGCTGGGCCGGTCACGCCACGCTGCTGTGCACCGGCGGTTACGGCAACGCCTTCTATCTCTCCACCAACGCCATGAACTCCAATGTCACGGCCGCTTGGCGAGCACATAAGAAGGGCGCGCTGTTCGCGAACCCCTGTTACACACAGATTCACCCCACCTGTATCCCGGCGAGCGATGAGTTCCAGTCGAAGCTCACGCTTATGTCGGAATCACTTCGTAACGATGGCCGCATTTGGGTGCCGAAGAAGTTCGACGACAACCGTGCACCGGAAGACATTCCGGAAGACGATCGCGACTACTTCCTCGAGCGCAAGTACCCATCGTTCGGCAACCTTGCACCGCGTGACATCGCGTCACGTAATGCAAAGCAGGTTGTTGACGAAGGCCGCGGCGTTGGTCCGATCAAGAACGGTGTGTATCTCGACTTCGCCGAATCAATTAGCCGTCTTGGCGAGAACGTTGTGTTCGAGCGTTACGGCAACTTGTTCGACATGTACGAGCGCATCACCGACGAGAACCCGATGAAGATGCCGATGCGCATCTACCCCGCCTCGCACTACACGATGGGCGGTCTGTGGGTTGACTACAACCTCATGACCAACATCCCTGGTTTGTACGCACTTGGTGAAGCCAACTTCTCCGATCACGGTGCCAACCGTCTTGGCGCTTCGGCGCTGATGCAGGGTCTGGCCGACGGTTACTTCGTCGCTCCGAACACGATCGGCGATTACCTCGCTGGTCTGCTTGGTCAAGCTCCGTTGTCGACCGAAGATCCCGCGTTCACCACTTCCGTGGCGGCCGTGCAAGACGACATGCGTCGTTGGATCGCTGTCGGCGGAACAAAGTCACCGGAGTACTACCACCGCGAACTCGGAAAGATCGTGTGGGATTACTGCGGTATGGCCCGCGACAAGAACGGTCTTGAAAAGGCACTCACTGAGATCCCCGCTCTGCGCGAAGAGTTCGAAAACAACGTTCGCGTGCTTGGTGATCCCGATGGCGTCAACCAGTCGCTCGAAAAGGTTGGCCGCGTTGCCGACTTCTTCGAACTCGGCGAATTGATGTGCCGCGATGCACTCATGCGTGAGGAATCCTGCGGCGGTCACTTCCGTGTTGAACATCAAACCGAAGAAGGCGAAGCCAAGCGCGACGACGAGAACTTCTCGTTCGTCGGTGCGTGGGAATGGGAAGGCAAGGGCGCAAACCCGACCCTTCACAAAGAGCCACTTGTGTTTGAAACCGTTAAGCCCGTCGAGCGCAGCTACAAGTAACCAGGAGCCATTGTGAATCTCACACTCAAGGTCTGGCGCCAGAACGGTCCTACCGATCCCGGCCACTTCGAGACCTACGAAGCAACCGATGTGAAGGACGAAATGTCTTTCCTCGAAATGCTCGACCTCGTCAATGAAAACCTCATCGACAGCGGACACGAGCCGATCACCTTCGACAGCGATTGTCGTGAAGGAATTTGTGGCACCTGCGGCCTCATGATCAACGGTCAGGCCCACGGTCCCCAGAAGGGCACCGCAACCTGCCAGTTGCACATGCGCAAGTTCCACGACGGCGAAACCGTCACCATCGAACCATGGCGCGCCGCTGCATTCCCGGTGTTGAAAGACCTCATGGTCGACCGCAGTGCATTCGATGCGATCATCGAATCGGGCGGTTTCATCACTTCCGATACCGGTGGCCCTCGTGACGCGAATGAAATTCTCATTCCGAAGGTCGCTGCCGACTCCGCCATGGATGCCGCTGCGTGCATCGGTTGTGGTGCATGTGTCGCGGCCTGCCCGAATGGCGCAGCGCAGTTGTTCACCTCCGCCAAGCTGGCGCACCTCAACCTGCTCCCGCAGGGTCAGGCCGAACGCTGGAAGCGCACGGAAGACATGGTCGAAACCATGGAGATGTTCTTCGGTTCCTGCACGAACTACGGCGAATGCCAAGAGGCGTGCCCGAAGGAAATCCCGATCGACTTCATCGCGATGATGAACCGCGACTTCCTCAAGTCGAAGGTGAAGAACCGCAAGCTGCAGGGCCAGCGCTGATCAGTTTCTGATCCGCACAACCCGCGGCATTCTCGCCCGGCGCCGAACCACTTCCCGATGGGAGTAGGCGGCGCCGGTCGTCGTTTTGTGCCTCAGTCGGCGAAGTGCTTGCCCTTGGGCTTGCGACGATGACGAATGAACTCGATCGCAATCGGAATGAGTGAGATCACGACGATGACCAGAATCGCGTATTCGATGTTCTTGCCAATGGCCGGGAATGCGGAACCAAGCCAGTAGCCAAGGAAAATGAATCCGGCACCCCACAGCACGCCGCCGATCACGTTGAACTTCACGAACGTGCGGTAGTGCATTTTTGAAACACCAGCAATGACCGGCGTGAACGTGCGAACAATCGGCACGAAACGAGCCAACACGATCGACTTCGAACCGTGCTTGGCGAAGAATTCTTCCGTGCGTTCGACGTAGGCCGGTTTGAAGAATCGAGATTCAGGCTTCTTAAACAGCGAAGGGCCAACGCGCTTTCCGAAGGCGTAGCCAACTTGATCGCCTGCGATTGCGGCAAGCGCACAAAGAATCGCGACGACCACAACGTTTCCGTTCGCCAGCGTCCACTCCGTGCCGTTGTTGGTGGTGATGCCTGCGGTCACGAGACCAGCGGCAAACAACAACGAATCGCCCGGAAGGAAGAAGCCGATGAGGAGACCTGACTCGGCGAAGATGATCAGGAGCAGACCGATGAGGCCAACCTGCTGAACGATCTTCTGAGGATCGGGGCCGACGGCAAAAAGAACGCTGGTGAGAACGGAGAACATGGCGGGAACCCTAGTGGTGGGGCCTGCGATGACCGTGGCACATCGGCCACGAAACCTGTGACCTGTGTCAGTACCCGTCGGCGGGATTCACGACCGACAGCAGCGATTCGTTGTTCAAATACAGCCGCAAATTGTCAATGAACGTGGCGTACATCGCCTGAAAGGCGCCCGACCAGTTCCACGAAACGTGCGGACTGAGCCGCACCGACGGATGCGAATACATCCAATGCCCGTTGGGAAGTGGTTCGGGTTCGGTGGCGTCGATGTCGGCGCAGGCAACGATGCCGGAGTCGAGCGCGCGCAAGAGCGCATCGTCGTCGATGATCGGACCACGAGCCACATTGATGAGCTGC
>JALQSZ010000084.1 GCA_023264135.1 Acidimicrobiales bacterium | reverse complement strand
CTGCGCTGCTGCTTGACCTAACGCGATGACAAGCGCGTCAGTGAAGTCCGATGCGGGCCCGCGTACGCCGTCGGTTCCGAATCGGAGGGTCATGGTCTAGGTGCAAACGAACTCGCCAAAACCAGCGAGAACGAATGGATTAGCGCTTCGAGTACTGCGGAGCCTTACGAGCCTTCTTGAGGCCGTACTTCTTCGATTCCTTCTTACGATCATCGCGAGTAAGGAATCCGGCCTTCTTGAGCTCGCCGCGCAGTTCGGGGTCGAGTTCGATAAGTGCACGAGCAATGCCGTGACGAAGGGCGCCGGCCTGACCGGACACGCCGCCACCGTCGATGTTGCACACGACGTCATAGACCTCGTCGGTGCTCGTAAGACGAAGCGGTTCAGTAAGGATCATGCGATGCGTCTCTGACGGGAAGTACTCCGCGACCGGACGCTTGTTAACGGTGATGGTGCCGGAGCCAGGACGAAGCATGACGCGTGCAACTGCACGCTTACGACGACCGGTTGACTGAACGAGGGGGTTCGACATTGTCTGTTCCTTGCCGCTCAGCGAGCCTTGGCGTGGGCGAATTCAATGGACTGCGGGTTCTGCGCGGCGTGGTTATGCACCGGGCCGGCGTAGACCTTGAGCTTCTTGATCATCTGACGACCAAGACGGTTCTTCGGAATCATTCCGCGAACAGCGCGACGCACTGCTTCTTCGGGCTTTTCCGCGATCAACTGACCGTACGACTTTGAGCGCAGACCACCTGGATAACCAGAGTGACGATGCACGAAGAGCTTGTCGCCCTTGTTCGACGTCAGCACAACCTTGTCGGCGTTAATCACGATGACGTGATCGCCGGTGTCGATATGCGGGGTGTAGGTCGGCTTGTGCTTGCCGCGAAGAATGGTCGCAACCTCGGTGGCGAGTCGACCGAGGACCATGCCTTCGGCGTCGACGACGTACCACTGGCGCTGAATTTCACTGACCTTGGGGGTGTAGGTGCGCATGGCGCAGCCCTTCTGCTTGGGTCCACCCGAAGGTGGCTTTCGAACGAAAGTCCGGTGTCGGCAAGAAACTGCGCACCGGAGCGGAGGAGAGAGCCTACGGCTCGGCCCGGAACCGAGGCAACTCGCCGAAAATGCCGGTCGGGTCAGTACCCGACTTCCCAGAGACACAGCCCCTGAGGAGGCGCTACTCCCCCAGCGGCGGAGCGGTCTTGGGCCCGGATGATGCCCGACATTTCCCCGGGTCGCCGGATACCTCGGCCCATCTCCACGAGGGTCCCCACGATGGATCGGACCATCTGATGACAGTACGACGAGGCCCGAATATCGAACCGGAGGATGCCATCGCCGAGGTCGTGCCACGTGGCTTCGTGGACCCGACGCATGAGCGACGGCTCGAAGCCGGTGGTCGGGTTCGGTTTGGGTCGCCGACAGAAGCTCGAGAAATCGTGGAGTCCGTAGAGCGCGTCGCATCCGAGATGCAGCGCATGAATGTCGAGTTCCTGCGGAACCCACCACGAAGTGGCAGCAAGGAACGGATCGGGAACGGGACGGTTCACAACGGTGTACCGGTACGAACGCCACAACGCCGAGAACCGCGCGTCGAAATTCGCTGCTGCGAGTTGCGCGTCGCGCACAACGATCGCCGGAACGCACTGTCGATTGATGGAACGCGCAAGACGCGCCGGTGATCCTTTTCCCGATGCAACAAGATCGGTGTCGATATCAAACGAGATCACTTGACCCCATCCGTGCACACCAGCATCGGTTCGACCCGCGACAGACAACACCACGGGATGTTCAACACAGCGTTCAATTTCTGCGCGAATTGTTCCTGCGACTGTTTCAACGCCGTCGTTTTCGGCCATGCCGCGAAACTTCGAACCGTCGTACGCGATTGTCATGCGAATGCGCGTGAACCCTGCAGCCGGTGCAGGAATATCGACAGGCGCGCGTTCTGTGTGCGCACGCGACACGGCCGACCATGTTTGGTCGGCCGTGATCACACTCATGTTCGTGCTGCTGGTCTCAGACCAGTTCGATACGAGCCATCGGCGCGTTGTCGCCCTGGCGCGGGCCGAGCTTCAGGATGCGGGTGTAGCCACCCGGACGTCCTTCGTAACGCGGCGCGATATCGGAGAACAGCTTCGAGGCCATTTCCTTGTCGCCCATGAACGACACGACCTGACGGTGACGATGAACGCCGCCCTTCTTGGCCTTCGTGATGAGCTTCTCAGCGATGGGGCGAAGCGCCTTTGCCTTTGCTTCGGTGGTGACGATGCCCTCGGCGGCGAACAGCGACGCTGCGAGGTTCGCCATCATGAGGCGTTGGTGAGCGGCGTTGCCGCCAAATCGCTTGGACTTACGTGGGGTTGCAGGCATGGTGGATCAGTCCCGGTTCTTGAGCGACAAACCGCGCTCGTCAAGCTTCTGGATGACCTCATCAAGCGACTTCTGACCAAAGTTGGTCACCGCAAGAAGATCATCCTCGGACTTGAGGAGGAGCTCACCAACGGTGTTCACCTGGGCACGCTTGAGGCAGTTACGGGGACGCTCGGAAAGATCGAGATCCTCGATGAGAAGGTCAAGGTCGGGCGAGCCGGCATGCGTGATGCTGACCTCTCCGAGTTCAAGACCCTGCGGCTCGTCGCTCATCTCGGCCACAAGGGTGACGAGTGACTGAAGCGTGGCACCAGCCGATGCGAGTGCTTCACGAGCGGTGATCGAACCGTCGGTCTCGATGTCGAGAACAAGACGGTCGAATTCGGTGGACTGCTCAACGCGAGTCGGTTCAACCGAGAAGGTCACACGACGCACTGGCGAGAAGATTGAGTCGACCGGGATCACACCGATGGTGTTGGTTGACTTGTTTCGTTCTGCCGACACGTAGCCACGACCCTTTTCGACGGTGACGTCGACAGCGAGTCGACCCGACTCGTTGATGGTGGCGATGTGAAGTTCAGGGTTGAGAATCTCAACGTCTGAGGTCGTGACGATGTCACCTGCGGTGACCTCGGCCGGACCCTTGACATCGATGCGAAGGGTCACGGCTTCATCACTGTGCACCCGAAGGACAAGGTCCTTGAGGTTCAAAATGACGTCGGTGACGTCTTCGGTGACACCCTTGATGGTGTCGAATTCATGGAGTGCCTCGTCGAACCGCACCTGAGTGACGGCTGCGCCGGGGATTGATGAGAGAAGGGTGCGGCGCAATGAGTTGCCGAGCGTGTGGCCAAAGCCAGGCTCGAGCGGTCCCACCGCGAACAACTGACGATCGCCATCGGCGTCGCCAAGCGCTTCAACCTTCGGTCGCTGCATAACCAGCATGTGTTCCTACCTCGGTTCCGTACGTTCGATTTCGTGAACTTGCACAAGGGCGTGACCGACGGTGTCGGCCAGGCCAGTGGCACTTACTTGGAATAGAGCTCGACGATGAGCTGCTCGCGCACCGGCACGTCGATCTGATCGCGGAGCGGCGCCGCAAGAACGGTGACACTGAAGCCACCGTCGCCCGCCTCGAGCCACGCCGGAGGCGTGCGGTCGAGAACTTCGCGGTTCCACTGGATGACGACCATCTCGCGTGTCTTGTCGCGAAGGGTGATGATGTCGCCCTTGCGAACGCGATAGCTCGGGATGTCGACGCGCTTGCCGTTGACATTGATGTGTCCGTGGCCCACGAACTGACGAGCCTGCGGACGAGTCGCTGCCCAACCGGAGCGGTAGACAACATTGTCGAGACGCATCTCGAGGAACCGGAGCATGTTTTCGCCGGTCACACCCTCGCGACGGTTCGCTTCCTCGTAGAGGTTGCGGAACTGCTTCTCGGAAAGGCCGTAAGTGAAACGCGCCTTCTGCTTTTCCTGCATCTGGAGCAGGTACTCGCTGGGGTTGCCACGACGACGCGTACGTCCGTGCTCACCTGGCGGGTAGGGGCGCTTTTCGAGGGCAACGGTTTCGCCCTTGGTGCCAAAGATGTTGGTGCCGAGGCGACGCGAGACACGTGCCTTGGGGCCGGTATAACGAGCCATGTTCAGACCCTCCGACGCTTGGGCTGACGGCAACCGTTGTGCGGAACAGGAGTGACGTCCTTGATTCCGGTGACTTCGATGCCAGCGTTCTGAATGCTGCGGATTGCGGTTTCGCGACCCGAGCCTGGACCCTTCACAAGCACGTCGACCTTGCGGACGCCGTGCTCCATCGCACGCTTTGCACATTGCTCAGCGGCCATCTGCGCCGCGAACGGCGTCGACTTCCGTGAACCCTTGAAGCCGACGTTTCCGGCTGAGGCCCACGACAGGATGTTGCCGTCCTGGTCGGAGATGCTGACGATGGTGTTGTTGAACGAGCTCTTGATGTGAGCCACGCCATGGGTGACGTGCTTGCGTTCCTTCTTGCGGGGTCGACGACCACCGCTACTTGGCTTTGCCATCAGCGCGCCACCTTCTTCTTGCCGGCAACGGTCTTCTTGGGACCCTTGCGAGTACGTGCATTGGTGTGCGTGCGCTGACCGCGAACCGGAAGGCCACGACGGTGACGCAGACCTTGGTAACAACCGATTTCCATCTTGCGACGAATGTCTTGATCGACATCGCGACGCAGATCGCCTTCAACCTTCAGGCTGGCATCGATGTAACCGCGGATCTTGTTGACCTCTTCATCGGTGAGGTCGCGAACGCGAGTGCTGGGATTGATCTCGGTGGCTTCACAGATCTGCTTGGCAGTCGTGTTACCGATTCCGTAGATGTACGTAAGGCTGATTTCCAGGCGCTTTTCACGCGGGATATCAACACCGGAGATACGTGCCATGGATCAGCCCTGCCGTTGCTTGTGACGAGGGTTTTCACAGATGACCTGCACGCGACCATGGCGGCGGATCACCTTGCACTTCTCACAGATCTTCTTGACGCTTGGGCGTACTTTCACTGCGTTTGTTCCTTTCGCCCGGACTCTGCCGGGAACATCGAAGCGAAGTTGAAGCCGAAGCCCGACTCCTTCGATGGGTCTGATCCTTCTGATCAGACACTCACTTGTGTTCAGTTGTTTGTTACTTGTACCGATAGGTGATCCGACCACGAGTCAGGTCGTATGGCGTCAGCTCAACTTGGACGCGATCGCCGGGGAGAATACGGATGTAATGCATCCGCATCTTTCCGGAGATATGGGCCAACACTTTGTGGCCGTTTTCGAGTTCGACGCGGAACATGGCGTTCGGCAGCGGCTCGATGACCGTTCCTTCAAGAACGATCGCGTCTTCTTTGGGCTTAGCCAGGACACTGTCTCCTGTGTGATGGATCTGAAAACCCCTGCTCAGGACCGCGCAAAGGCGGGAACCCGGACGAGGGCGGACTGAAGACCCTACCGGTCTGGCCCGCTGGCTCCAAATGCGCCGATTTCGTGGTAGACGCCCGGTTACGGACGGGTCAGAATTTCGGGCCCATTCGGGCCAATGGCGATGGTGTGTTCAAAATGGGCTGCCCACGACCGATCGGCCGAAAGGACTGTCCAGCCGTCCTCGCTGAGGAAGGTGTCGGGCTCTCCAATGGTGACCATGGGCTCCACCGCGAGGGTCATGCCCTTTTTGAGCTTTCCGCCCTTGCCTGCGACCCCGTAATTGGGGACCTCGGGGGCCTCGTGCATGGCCCGACCGATGCCATGGCCCACGTACTCGCGGACGACCGAGAACCCGGCGGCCTCAACCACCGCCTGCACCGCAGCACCAATATCGCCAAGGGTGTTGCCCTCGACCATGGCGGCGATGCCTGCATCGAGCGAGGCCTCGGTGACGGCGATGAGTCGCGCTGCCTCGGGAGAGATCTCCCCCACCCCGGCGGTGAACGCTGCATCGCCATGCCACCCTTCGACCACGGCACCGCAATCGACCGAAATGATGTCGCCTTCTTTCAGCACGACCGCACCGGGGATTCCATGAACGATCACATCGTTGGGTGAGGCGCAGATCACTGCTGGAAAGCCGTGATAGCCGAGAAAGTTTGAGGTCGCTCCCCGATTGTCGATCACGGTTCGACCGATCGCATCGAGATCGGCAGTGGTGACGCCGGGACGGATCGCGGCACGAATCTTTTCGTGCATTTCTGCAACGACGCGACCTGCAGCGCGCATGTGACGAAGTTCGTCTTTTGAACGAGCTTTCATTCGACGGTCAGTCGGTAAGACAAGCGTCGATTGCACTGCGCAGACGAGCAAAGACTTCGTCGGGAGTGCCGAGACCATCAACCTTCACCAACAAACCTGTGGACTCATAAAAGTCAATGGTTGGTTGAGTTTCTGAGTTGTAGGCAGCAAGTCGCTTCGCAATTGATTCCGGAGTGTCGTCGGCGCGTTGCACAACATCGCCACCGCACTTATCGCACACCCACTCGTTCGACGGTGGCGCGGCGACCGAATAAATGGCGCCACACTTTGCACACACTCGACGCGATGAAATGCGTTCAAGAACAACTTCTTCAGGAACAACAAGATCGATCGCGACATCGATCGTTGCGAACTTCGCCATGCCTTCGGCTTGCACGACGGTGCGCGGAAATCCGTCAAGAAGAAAACCGTTGGCTTGGACATCGGATTCCGCGAGTCGTTCTTCGACAACTCCGAGAATGATTTCGTCCGACACAAGACCGCCGGCATCCATCACTGCTTGTGCTTCCATGCCCAGTGGCGTGCCGGCAGCAACTGCAGCGCGCAACATGTCGCCAGTTGAAATATGAGGCGTGCCGTAATGCGCGGAAAGCCGCTCGGACTGTGTGC
>JALQSZ010000083.1 GCA_023264135.1 Acidimicrobiales bacterium | reverse complement strand
CTGCGCAATAGCCGCCAGTTTCAGCGGAATACGGATTTGAGAAGAACGCTTGTGCTGAAGACTGTGAGAGTGAGAACGGGGCTTGAGAGCTTCCGACGTACACGATTTCCTCAGTGCCCGCCCACATTGCTGCTGCTTGAAATTGGATCGCACCAGTGTCCATGAACGGATTGGGCGTCAACACCCGAGCTCCGTACATGTTCCCATTTTGGTGATCGCGAATTTCCCCGTACTTCCCCTTCGTAGCGACACACGGATCACCTGCAACGTTGCCTCGAGATCCGCATTCCGCCTTCGGCACAGTAAGCGCCGCCTTGCCATTGAGTTTGTTGGGTGCAGTGAATTTCGAAGTTTTGTTTTCCAGCAAAAAACACGTTCCGATTTCTGCAGCAGTCATGAAACCGGCTCGAGAAAAGGTGCTGCAAAACTCATCGATATTGGGTGAGGTATCTCCGCCGGCTGCCGACCGCGAAGAACCGTCAACTCGCTTTGCATCGATGACGCCATCGGAACACGCGCTCACCAAAAGCCCGATGCTCAATGCACATGCCAGCGCCACGTATCGATTCCAACGTTTCATTCGTTCACATCTCCGTTTCAGAAGTTCTTGACGTTGACGGTGACGATCCGATCCGTATCGGAATCGTTCATCGTTGGCGTGTCGCACTTAATGGTGACTGCAGCAGTTCGTGCATTCACCACGCACTGCGACTGATTCACCCATTTGTTGTCGACGTACGCAACCTTGATGGTGATGTCAACGGGAATGCAGGTTGGTGCAGCTGTTGAGCCAGTGGGCTTGTAATCGACGCAGTACGAATCGGTCCACGACTGCTCGTCGGTTGAATTCGTTGAGCGATAGCCCCCAACGAATGCCTGACCGCCAGCGGCAATCGAATCGACATTTCCTTGCGCCACCGGATCGAGAAGGAATCCACGACCAGGAGATGCTGGCGTACTCGACGACATGGGAGAACCGGAATTGTTGTTGATCGTGATGCGCATTGGCTTCGTAAACAAGGTGTAACGCGGACGCTGTTCGGTTCCGTCTCGCTGCCATGAGCCGTTATCGATGGTGCACCCAATGAACGAACCCTGCGTATCGCAGTTTCCGCCGTTTGTACCTGAAGATGGATTCTCGAATTCAGGCTGTGCGCCGGTTTGCTGAAGCGTGAACGGCGAACTTGAACTGTTCACAAACAGACGGTTCATGGTGCCCTGCCAAATCTTGTTAGGCATGAACTGCATTGCCCCGATTCCGGTAAAGGGATCCGGAGTAAGAGAACGCCATCCGTACACGCTTCCAAGACCCTCGACACGAAGGTCGCCGTAGTACCCCGTCTCATCGACGCAAGGCGAACGATCACGAGAGCACAATGCTTTCGTCACCGTCAACGGGACTTTGTCGCTCAATTGGTTCGGCGCCGAGAACTTCTTGGTCTGATTATCAAGAATGAAACAGGTGACGATGTTGCGCACGACCGCGAATCCAGAATCCCCATCGCTATCGCGAGGAGGCGCACAGAACTCGTTGAGGTCAGACTCACTCAGTCCCACATTCGCGCCTGCTGCACTGCGTGAATCAGAAGAGGAAGAACTCGAACAACCTGAAACGATGGCCGAGAGACAAAATGCTGTCGCAAGGGCAAGGGGAAGGAATCGCTTCTTCATAGCGCAGGACCCTAGCAGGGTGTCCACGCTGTTGACATGCCGGGGAAGGAAATTCTTCAGCCCCGGCGGGCCAGCAGTTCCTCAGCAATTTGCACGGCATTCAGCGCCGCACCCTTCCGCAGATTGTCCCCGGAAAGGAACAGCGAAAGTCCGTGTTCCACGGTGCGATCGGTGCGAATACGACCCACAAAGGTCGGGTCGACGCCGGCGGCCATAAGTGGAGTGGGGATATCGGCCAGTTCCACACCGGGGGCCTTCACCAACAGGCGGCGAGCCGTTTCCGGGGTGATGGCATTTGAGAATGAGGCCGAAATCGAAAGTGAGTGGCCCGTATAGACGGGGACTCGCACACACGTAACGGTCACTTCAAGTTCCGGAAGTTCAAGGATCTTGCGCGATTCGTTGCGCAACTTCTGCTCTTCATCGGTTTCACCGCGACCATCGTCAACGAGCTTCCCGGCGAACGGCACCACGTTGTACGCGATTGGCGCAGGGAACTTGTCGGGAATCGGAAGATCAATGGCTGTTCCCGACATCGTGAGCGCAGGTGCTCCGTCGCCGATCTTGCGAATTTGTTCGTCGAGCTCAGCAGTGCCGGCAAGGCCAGCACCAGATACCGCCTGGAAGGTGGTGACGGTGAGGGTGCGCAATCCGGCTTCGATATCGAGCGGCTTCAACACAGGCATTGCGACCATGGTCGTGCAGTTGGGGTTGGCCACGATGTTCTTGGGGATCGAATCAAGAGCGTGCGCATTGACCTCGGGCACCACCAACGGAACGTCAGGATCCATGCGCCAAGCCGAGGAGTTGTCGACAACGATCGCTCCCGATTCGGCGACTCGCGGTGCGAGTGCCAACGAGGTTCCACCACCGGCAGAGAACAACACGATGTCGAGATCGGAGTAGTCAGCGGTATCGGCGTCTTCAACCACAACCTCGCCATCGGCCCATGGCAAACGACGACCCGCAGAACGAGCCGAGGCGAATAAACGAAGTTGAGAAACTGGGAACTGACGCTCAGCGAGAACGGCGCGCATGACGCCTCCCACCTGACCGGTTGCTCCGACGATACCGATACGCATAAGGGCAGAAACCCTAGTGGTCACCCTCTCGGCCGCCACCAATGAGTTTCAATTCCTCCGTCAAAGCCCTGATTTAGAGCCTCAAACGGGCACGACTCAGTCGACGTAGACGGGCCCGTCGGCGAGACCGAATGCGTCGTGCAAGGCCACAACCGCTCGTTCCACATCGGGCTCGGCGACGACACAGCTCACTCGAATCGCAGAAGTTGCGATCATCTCGATGTTGATGTTGTTCGCCGCAAGCGTTTCGAACACCGTTGCCGCAACGCCGGGATGCGATTTCATTCCTGCGCCAACAACACTGACGCGAGCAATCGCTGGGTCGCCGTTGACTCTTGTCGCTCCGATGTCGGCCGTGTGCTGTTCACAAATTGCAATCGCAGCATCGAGTTCACCATGAGGAACGGTGAAGGAAATATCGGTGACGCCGTGGTCGGAGGTGTTCTGCACGATGAGATCGACATTGATGTTTGCATCGGCAAGCGCGCGGAACATCAGCGCCGCGATACCAGGGCGATCGGCGACTCCACCGATCGTGACCTTTGCTTCATCGGCATCATGCACAACGGCAGAAACGATTGCCTGTTCCATCGTGGGGTCCTCCTTGGTGACGATCGTGCCGGTTTCCCAAGTAAATGCTGAACGCACATGAAGATCGACACCGTGAGTGCGGGCGAATTCCACTGAGCGCATCGCTGGCTTGGGACAACCATTGGCCGTCATCTCGAGCAATTCATCGAAACTGATTTTTTCCATCTTGCGAGCGTTCGACACGATGCGGGGATCGGTCGTGAACACACCGGTGACGTCGGTGTAGAGCTCACACGAATCGGCGCCGAGCGCGTGTGCAAGCGCGACTGCCGTGGTGTCGGAACCACCGCGACCAAGAAATGTCACGTTCCCTTCGGGTGAAACACCTTGCGCGCCACCAACGACGGCAACGCGTCCTGCAGCCAATGCCTCAACGACACGCGCAGGCTTGACGTCGACGATCTTGGCGTTGCGATGCGTCGAGTCCGTGAGAAAACCGGCCTGTGAACCGGTAAACGATTCCGCTTCAATGCCGGTGTCAGCAATCGCCATGCAGAGCAGCGCCATCGCCTTGCGCTCACCTGCGGTCACAAGCATGTCCATCTCGCGACCGGGGCGAGTATCGGAAACCTCAGCCGCAATACGAAGGAGATCGTCGGTTTCCTTGCCCATGGCGGAAATCACGACCACCACTTGATTGCCCTTGCGAACCGTGCGCGCCACATGGTCGGCCACGGCGCGCATGCGCTCTGGATCACCGACCGAGGTGCCACCGAACTTCTGAACAAGGAGAGCCACGGGTCGCAACGCTACCGGCCGCCCCGGCCTCGTCCCGAATCACTTGTAGGTTCTCCGGCCATGGCTCGCTCATCGGACCGCCGTCAACAGCAGTTGGCTCGCCAGAAGGCGCAGACCGCGGCCGCTGCTCGCCATCAAAGGACTCGTCGTCGCCGACAAATTGCGGCGCTCGCCGTGGCAGTCGTGGTCGTTCTTTCCACTGTCGGCGCCTTCATCGGAGCGAAAAGTTCCACCAAGTCCTCGTCCTCAACAACGACACCGGCATCGACGTCGACCACCCTGCAGAAATCTGGGATCGTGCCGCCGGCGGCTCCGGTCGGCGCTTCGCTTACCGGCCCAACGCCGTGTCCAGCCGAAGACGGTTCCTCCGAGCGCACCACTTCGTTCACCTCGGCCCCACCGACGTGCATCGACAACACGCACTTCTACACCGCCACCATTACGACCTCTCGAGGCGCACTCACCGTGCAACTCAATCCGAAAGTTTCGCCGCAAACGGTGAACACGTTCGTCGTACTTGCTCGCTACCACTATTACGACGGACAGCCGATCACCGATGTGCGCACACGAGCGTCGTTCACCGCGGGAATGACATTTGCCGGTGGTTCATCGCAACCAGGTTTCGACATTCCTGGCGAAATCCCGGCCAAGGGAACGGTGTTCACTCCCGGCGCACTGTCAATGGCACCGGCATCTGCATCAAACGGAATCGGTGGACAGTTGGTTTTTGCCACCTTTGATCAGTCGCCCGACAACAACCAACAAGTAACGCCGCTTGGAGTGATGTTGAGTGGCGATGCGACTTTGACGGCAATCAACCAGTTGGCGAGCGAATCAGGCAAGCCCACCGCGCTCGTCACCATCACGTCGATTTCTGTCGTGCAAAGCGGAGCGATTCCGGGATAACGACTTCGCAATCGACGCCCGCGTGGAGCTCACTCGACGGGCGCGATCGCCGCTTCGGTGCGGGGCTTGCTAGCGTCGCCGCCCGATGGGAACCGCAAAGCGTGAACGCCAAAAGGCCGGACATCAGGCCCGCCTCAATGTTGAACGATCAATGGCCCGACGAGATCAACGTCGTCGTCGACTCTTCTCGATCGTGGGCGCCGCCGTCATCTTGGTTGCGGCCGCAGCACTGTTCACCGCGTTGAGCAAGAACAGCTCGACATCAACAACCGCAGCAACGACCACCACGACTGTTGACGCCACCTCCACCACGGTGTCGACACCCAAACTTCCATCTGCAGCCGGAAAGCCATGTGTTGATTTCAACGACACACTCCCCGCTGGCGCACCTGCGGTCATCATGCCGGTAGGCGAGGTTCCGAAGTCGCTTGTCGTTCAAGACCTTGTTACTGGCGTCGGTACCCCTGTCGCGAAGGCCGATTCCGTCACCGTCAACTACATCGGCGTTTCCTGCTCGACCGGAAAGATCTTCGACTCTTCGTGGACAAGTGGAAAGCCAGTGACGTTCCCGCTTAATCAGGTCATCAGCGGTTGGTCACAAGGCCTTGTCGGCATGCAGCCGAACGGTCGTCGCCTTCTCATCATTCCGCCGGATCTTGGTTACGGATCAACCGGTCAAGGAAACATTGCGCCTGACGAATCGCTGATCTTCGTGGTCGATTTGGTGTCCACTGCAGCGTCGGCAACTCCTGGCACCACGCCGAACTAGTCGAGGTCGGTTACACAACCGCTTCGGGAAGCACCGAAAGGTCGGAAAGTTTTCCGTCCCGGTGAACAATTACCGAGCCTGCTCCGGCAGCGCGCCATCCGCCCGTTCCGACATCGTCGATAACCGCGGTCCGTGATGGAAGTTCAAGCAGAACAACGCCTGGCGACGCAAGATCGATTGTGCGCCGAACCTTGTCAGGCGACCACTCGTCACTACGAGCAATCACAGCAACGCCAGGAAGCAACCCGAGACCAACGGTGAATGCGCCACCGCGCGTATCGACCATCGGATCGCATAACACGTCGGCTCCCGCACCACTCCCCACAAGTGCTGCACCACCGCGCCACGCGGAGAGAATCGCGTCGTAAGTTGGCGTGTCTTTCAACACCGACCGAATATGCATTGGCGAAACGCCAGTGAGATACAAGAACTTTGCGTTGGAAACTGCTGCGATGTTGTCGGCATCGAGCGCGTCGGCCCGTGAATACACAGGCACTTCACGAACTGTTGCTCCGAGTGTTGCAAACCATTCACGCGCAGCGGCCACGGACTTCTGTGGGTTTTCATAAGCCCAACCAGTCGCAAGAAGTGTCACCTCTGAAGCGCCGACTGCCGCGAGGAGTTCTGCGTCGAACGTGCACCCTTCGGTGAATTCGCCGCCTCCAACAAGTGCGAGGGGTCCGGTCATGGTTGTGCCTCCAAAGTCGAAACGACGCGACGCGCGCCCAGAGAAATGAAATGACGTAATGGCGCGACCGCAGTTGGCATCGTGAATCGTTCGATGTCGTCATTCACGAGTGTCGTTGTTCGCAACGCCGCAGTGAGATCGCGTCCGACATGAAACCCACGCACCCAAGGCGTAAGCGTCCACGGTGCAAGAGTCAGAACTCGGAGCGTTCCCGGCCGGGCTATTGGTTCAACCGCAAGCAGTCGACCTGCTGGCGCCAACAACGAGTCGATTGCGCACAACGCAGCGGCGAGGTCGGGGACACGGATGAGTTCCGCGATCGAAAGCACG
>JALQSZ010000082.1 GCA_023264135.1 Acidimicrobiales bacterium | reverse complement strand
TCGATGAAAACGGTCAGGGCAACGCCCACGTTTCGTTCGCATTCTCTGCGCACCGCGCAGTGACCGATGTTGATCCGGAACTCGGACTCGTTCGACTCGTCGACATCGCGACGTCGCAGGAAGTCGGCCGCGTTCTGAATCCACTTCAACTCACCGGACAGCTCGAAGGTGGCACTGCACAAGGAATCGGTCTTGCGCTGATGGAGGAAATCATCGTCGACGAAAGTCGAGTTCGAAATCCTTCCTTCACCGACTACCTCATTCCGACAATGCTCGATCTTCCCGATCTTCAGATCGCTGCAATTATCGAAGAACCTGAGCCGGGCGCTCCGTTCGGCGCGAAGGGTGTCGGTGAAGCACCGACGATTTCTTCCACTCCAGCCGTGGTTGCCGCGCTCCGCAACGCAACCGGCCTTGCGCTCACCCGCGTACCGGTCCGACCTGAACACATCGCACTGAACGCCGACCGTATCGATGAGTAGTTCCGTGCCCTCGAACCTGAGCATCAACGCTGATCGGTTACACAACCGACTCGCTGCTCTTGGCGAGGTTGGAGCGACCGGTGACGGCGGCGTATGCCGAGTCGCACTTACCGATGCCGACCGTGACGGTCGCGATCTCGTGGTCTCGTGGATGCGAGATCTCGGACTGCGCGTCGAGATCGACGGCATCGGCAATGTCACTGGCACCTGGCCGGCCGACAGCACCGCGGCACCAGTGATGACTGGTTCACATATCGACACCGTTCGCACCGGCGGTCGTTACGACGGAAACTTCGGAGTGCTCGCCGGCCTCGAAATCATCGAGACGGTGATCGAAGCGGGTATCACCACCGACAAGCCCCTCGCGGTTGCTTTCTTCACCGATGAAGAGGGGGCGCGCTTTGCCCCCGACATGCTCGGAAGCCTCGTGTACGTCGGCGGTCTCCCGCTTGAGGTTGCACTCGACACCGTCGCAATCGACGGTGCTGTTCTCGGCGATGACCTCGAACGCATCGGTTACCGCGGTCCGCTTCCATGTCCGGCGCGTCCGCCGGCGGCCTTTGTGGAAGCGCATGTTGAACAGGGCCCCGTGCTCGAAGCGGAAGGATTCACCATCGGTGCCGTCACGGGTGTCCAAGGAATCCTGTGGCGTGAACTCACGATTTCCGGTCAGTCCAACCACGCCGGCACCACGCCGATGTCGCTCCGCCATGACGCTGGATATGTTGCCGCGTCACTCGCGACGACCGTTCGCGAAATTGCTCGCGACATTGGTGGCGCTCAGGTCGGCACTGTTGGTCGTCTTGATCTGCAGCCGAACTTGGTGAATGTTGTCGCAGCCAAGGCAACGATGACCGTTGATCTTCGCAATACCGATGCCGCACTTTTGGCAGAGGCCGAACATCGTCTCGACGAAGCGATCAAGATCCTTGTTGCCAGCGAGGGTGTTGAGATCACAAGCCGCGAACTCGCTCGATTCGCGCCAGTCGACTTCGATCCCGCTGTCATCGATCTTGTAGAGCAAGCAGCAACGGCACGTTCGCTTTCCGTCAAGCGGCTGCCCTCTGGCGCTGGTCACGATGCACAAATGCTCGCTCGCGTTTGCCCCACCGCGATGGTGTTCGTTCCCAGTGTCGGTGGCATCAGCCATAACCCGGCTGAGCACACAAGTCCCGCAGATCTTGAAGCAGGAGCAAACGTCTTACTTGACGTCATGCTCACTCTCGCATCGGAGTCTTCGACATGACCCGCAACATCGCAATCGCCGCTGCCCAACTCGGACCAATCGAACTTGAGCACTCACGAAGCGATGTCGTTGAACGACTCATCGCGTTGTTGCGCGACGCGCACCTTCTTTCCCCGTTGGTGGTTCGAAGATCAAAGCGAAATCGATGCCTTCTTCGAGACATCGATGCCTGGGCCCGAAACGCAACCGTTGTTCGACGAAGCCAAGCGACTCGGCGTCGGATTTTCACTTGGCTATGCCGAACTTTCGGTTGATGCCAGCGGCGAAACCCACCGCTACAACACAACGATCCTCGTGGAACGCGATGGAACGATTGTTGACACGTATCGCAAAGTGCATCTCCCCGGCCACGAAGACCACGAACCGTGGCGTCCGTTTCAACATCTCGAGCGCGGCTATTTCGAACCCGGACCCGAGGGTTTTCATACGCACCGCGCGTTTGGCGGCATTGTCGGAATGGCGACATGCAATGACCGACGCTGGTCAGAGACTTACCGCGTACTCGGACTCAAAGGCGCTGAGCTCGTACTTATCGGCTACAACACGCCGATTCACTACGCACCAGATCCATCACAGGATGCTCTCGCCGGGTTCCATAACAACTTGGTCATGGCCGCAGGTGCCTATCAAAACGGTTTGTGGGTAGTTGGTGTTGCGAAGGCTGGATTCGAAGCCGGGGTTGAACTCCTGGCCGAGAGCCAGATCATCGCCCCTTCGGGCGAGGTCGTCGCAAAGACCGTGACCAACGGCGATGAAGTCATCGTCGCCGTTTGTGATCTCGATCTCTGTGCCAATTACAAGGAAACGCTCTTCGACTTTGATCGTTACCGAATGCCGCATCATTACGACACCATCACGAGCCAACGCGGTGCCCAAGCACCGACTGGTCGCTCAACGAAGGAGCAGGGACGATGACTTCGTTTACCGTCAATGGCGTCGACGTCACTGTCGACGATTCGCATCCACACTTGCTTTCCGCGCTTCGCGACGAACTCAATCTCATCGCAGCCAAGGACGGATGTTCACCGTCGGGACAATGTGGTTGCTGCACGGTGCTGCTCGGCGACAAAGCAATCGTGAGTTGTCAGGTGTCGCTCGATCGCGTCGCCGGACAATCGGTCACCACGCTTGAAGGCATCGACGCCAATGAACGTCAGCGTTACGCCGATGCGTTCGCCGCCCACGGCGCCCTGCAATGCGGTTTTTGCACTCCAGGAATTCTCGTTCGCGTGAAATCTCTCATCGACCGCAAAGGTTCATCGCTCACTCGCGACGATGCCGCCCGATTCCTTGGCTCGAACCTTTGCCGGTGCACCGGGTACGTGAAGGTTCTCGACGCCGTCGAATCTCTTGTTGCCGAAACCCCCGTCACAATTACCGAACCCGGTGGCATCGGTTCTGCAGGACGTCGCTACCAAGCACACGAACTCGCGCTCGGTGACCGCGGATATGTCGACGACATTCGTGTCGACGGAATGCTCCATGCCGCGCTCGTGCTTACCGAGCACACTCGAGCCGAGGTGCTCGCGATTGACACCTCCGCCGCCGAGTCGGCTCCTGGTGTCGTGCGTGTATTCACTGCTGCCGACATTCCCGGAACTCTTCGTGTTGGGCTTATCGACAAGGACTGGCCGGTCATGAGTCCGATCGGCGGACGCACGTCGTATGCCGGCGACGTCATCGCCGTCGTTGTCGCCGACTCACGCATCAACGCACGCGCCGCAACATCACTCGTCGATATTGAGTACGCACCACTTCGACCAATCGTTGATCCCGTGGCTGCCATCGACGACACCGAATTCGCGCTTTGGGAGAGCGACACCAACGTGTTGTCAACCTCTCACTATGAACGCGGTGACATTGATGCCGCCCTCGCGTCGTCTGCCTACGTGATCGACGAGGTGTTTCAGACTCAACGTATTGAACACGCGTTCCTTGAGCCCGAATCAACGCTCGCCATCATGCGGGAAGACGGCGGCATGCACGTGTACTCCGGCGGTCAAGGCGTCTGGGACGATCGCAATCAAATCGCCGACATGCTTGCCATCAGCACCGATCAGGTAAGTGTTGAGCTCGTCAGTAACGGTGGCGCCTTCGGCGGTAAAGAAGACATGTCGAACCAGGGCCATGCCGCCCTCGCTGCATGGCTTCTTCGTCAACCGGTGAAGTGCACGCTTTCACGCGAAGAGTCGTTTCTGATGCACGCAAAGCGTCATCCCATCCGCATGCACTACACGGTGGGCTGCGATGCCGATGGTCGACTCACCGCTCTTCGCTCGCGCATGATCGGCGATTCCGGCCCGTACGCCTCGGTTGGTGCACAGGTGCTCGAGCGTGCTGCCGGTCACGCGTGTGGGCCGTACGAAGTTCCTGTTGTTGACGTTGAAGCGATTGCCGTTCGCACAAACAATCCGGTCTGCGGTGCATTCCGTGGATTCGGCGCCAACCAGGCGCAGTTCGCAATGGAAGGTGTGCTTGATCGCCTCGCCGAAAAGGTTGGGATTTCCGGCTGGGAGATTCGTTCTCGCAACGTGATTCATCCCGGATCAGTTTGGGGACCCGGCCAGATCATGGACGACGGCTGCCTCGGTGCCGAAGCCTGTCTTGATGCCGTGCGCGACGAGTATGAAGCCGCACGCGCCGCAGGCAAAGCCGTTGGGCTTGGTCTCGGCATCAAAAACTCGGGACTCGGGAACGGCGCCGTGGAAGTTTCAAAAGCCGTCGTTCGCTTTCAACCCGATAACACTGTTGAAGTTCGCCATTGCTGGACGGAAATGGGTCAAGGCATCCACACCGTCGCCCTGCAGGTCGCGGTCGAGGAACTCGGCGTCGATCCCGATCGCATTCGTGTCATGGTCGACACCTCTCGCGAACTCGGAACAGGGCAGACCACTGGTTCTCGAGGAACACTCATGGGAGCTGGCGCGGTTGCCGACGCGTGTCGAAACGCCGTTGCCGGCGGTTGTGAGATCGGCATTGATTACCCCGGCGAGTACGTCGTCGACTGGACCGATTCAATGAAGTCCGGTCTTGCGAACCCCACCGTCCATTCGGCCTTCGGTTATGCGGCGCAGGTCGTGATCGCCGATCGCGAATCCGGAACCATTGAGCGCGTGATTGCGGCGCACGATGTTGGTCGCGCAGTGAACCCACAGTTGTGTGAGGGGCAGATCCAAGGATCAGTACACATGGGTCTTGGCTACGCGCTCACCGAAGATTTTCCCGCCGACGACACTGGTCGACCTACCGCAAAGACGCTGAAGAGTCTCGGAATCATCCGTCCGAAGGACATTCCCGATATCGATGTGATTCTCGTTGAATGCCCGCAACCTCGCGCCCCCTATGGAGTAAAGGGCGTCGGCGAAATCGGACTCGTACCTACCTCCGGCGCGGTGGCCGCGTGTTTGCATGAAGTCGACGGCAACTGGCGGACATCACTTCCGATGCGCGGTTCTGCGGAGAACACCGAAGAATGAGCCCGTCGTCCACGTCTCCAGGGTTGGTGTGTGCACACCATCACCTGTATTCCTCGCTTGCTCGCGGTATGCCTGCGCCACCGCGCACTCCTACCAACTTCCTTCAAATTCTTGAGCAAGTGTGGTGGCGACTCGATGTCGCACTTGATGCGGAGATGATTCGCTGGTCAGCAATGCTTGGCGCACTCGAAGCATTGGAATCGGGTTGCACGGCGATCATCGATCACCACGAGTCTCCATCGTGCATTGAAGGAAGTCTCGATCTCATCGCTGATGCCTGTGCCAAAGTTGGCGTGCGTGTTTCATGTGCGTATGGCGTGACCGATCGGCATGGTACCGACGGAGCGCGCGCAGGCCTCGCCGAAAACGAACGGTTCTTACGCGAAGGCGGCCGCGGACTCGTTGGTATCCACGCAGCATTCACGTGCAGCGATGAAACCCTCAACGCCGCGTCTGAACTTGCCGATGACCTCGGCGTCGGCGTGCACATACATGTCGCCGAAGGCATTGATGACATCGATGCGCCTTCACGACTCGCTGGTCTGACCAATGATCGTTGGCTCCTTGTCCACGGCGTGCATCTCCCCGACGATCACGGACTCAAGGGCACCATCGTTCACAACCCGCGCTCGAATATGAACAATGCCGTGGGGTATGCCCGCCCTGCACGTTTCTCAAACTCCGTTGCCCTTGGCACTGACGGCATTGGTGCAGCGATGTTCGACGAATTCCGAGTCGCGTTTGCGCGGCTTCGTGAAAGTGATGTCACCGCTAGCCCCGAAGATGCATGGCGATGGCTTGAGACCAACCGACAGCTCTTTCCAGAAGTTGCCGACGACACCGTGACGTGGAGTTACGACTCCATCGAACCGTGGCACCTCGCCTACACCACCGATATCCGAGCCGTCGATGTCACCATCAACGGCGAACTCGTACTCGCCAACGGGACTGCAACTCGCGTCGATGCCGACGAAGTTCGCGCCCGTGCCGCCGAACAGGCAACCCGCTTGTTCGCCAAACTCTGAACCAACGACGGAGGACACCGTGACCAGACTTGCTGTTTATCTTCAAGACGCACATCCCATTCGGGAAGGCATCGAAATCGTGAAGTACGCGGAACAACGCGGCTTCGAAGCGGTATGGCAGGCCGAGAGCCGCCTCGTCCGCGAGGCAACGGTTCCGATGGCGGCGTTCCTCACGTCCACCGAAACAATCAAGGCCGGTTCAGGTGTCGTCAACAACTGGACGCGCAACCCCGCACTTCTTGCCTCGACCTTTGCCACGCTCGATGATCTTGCTCCTGGTCGAGTGATCCTGGGTATCGGCGCCTGGTGGGATCCACTGGCAGCCAAAGTTGGTGTCGATCGCTCTCGACCACTGAAGGCAATGCGCGAAACCTGCGAAGCAGTGCGCGCGCTTCTTGCCGACGAAACGGTCACGTACAACGGCGAGTTCGTGCATCTCGACGGCGTCGAACTCGACTACGTGCATCAAGAACGCAAGCCGAAAGATGTTCCGATCTACATCGGTGCGACCGGCATGAAGATGATGGAACTCACCGGCGAAATCGCAGACGGCGCGGTTCTCAACTACCTCGTGTCTCCGGCGTACAACGCAACCGCTATGGAACAT
>JALQSZ010000081.1 GCA_023264135.1 Acidimicrobiales bacterium | reverse complement strand
TGAAGTCCTACCCCGACGACGATCACTTCTCGCTGCCCCAAAGTTCCATCGCCGACGCCAAAGCCTGGTTGACCGAAAGATTCGCAGCTCTCTCCTGAAGTGCAATCATTGCTCCGATGACTTCAGCCGGGGCGGGTGAATCTGTTGTAAGTGGCGAGCCCGATCCGTGGACGAGGCGGACGTTCGCACTCGCGCTCGCGCCAATCTTGCTGGCCCAAGGCATGGTCATTTTCGACACCGCCGGCGTGTCCACCATGGCTCGCACCATTCAGTTAGATCTCCGCACCAGCCTCACCGGCGTGCAGTACGGCATTGGCGGTCAGTTGCTGTTTGCCGCCGCGTTCATGATGGTGGCCGCGCGCTTAGGTGCTGTGCTCGGACGCAAAAAGATGGTCATCTTCGGCGTTGCGCTTCGAATTCTCGGAACCATCGTGATTCTGTTTTCGCAAAACGCAACGATGTTCTTTCTCGGACGCGCAGTGTTGTGCGGCATCAGCACCTCATTCGTGATCGTGAATGGGCTCGCGATCATTGCGGCGAGCTTTGTTGATGCCCGTCGAGTGAAAGCGGCATCGGTAAGTGCCGCGGTTGTTGCAGTGGCACTCATCAGTGCTCCACTCGCCGGCGGCATGTTCGCCTCAACGGTCGGCTGGCGGTGGTTCTACCTCGTGGTGCTCGTTGGTTCAGTGGCGGCAATGTGTTTCACGCCGTTCCTTCCGCGTATTGCGCCCACAACCAGTGAAGGTCGAGTCGATTTTCTCGGCGCGATCCTCGCGATCATTTCGTTTGGTTGCGTGATCTTCGGCATCCAACAGATCACGCCGTGGGGTCTGAACCACGTTCGCAATCCACCATTCACCATTTTCGGCAAGTCACCCGCGCCGTTCATCGTGGTTCTCGGTCTGTTGCTTCTCGTGGCGTTCGGACTGTTCGAAACCTGGCGGCGCAACACTGGCCGACCAGTGCTGTTCGATACCAAGATGCTCCGCAACCACTTCGTTCGCACCGGCAACCTTGCCCTCACCGGTATCGCGTCCATCCTCTTCGGAACGTTCTTTCTCGTGCCGGTGTACCTGCAGATCGTGCAAGGACTCTCTCCGTTCGAGTCAAGTCTTCGCACGGTGTTCTACGGAATCGGCGCCTTCACGATGGCCCGTCTGTTTTCGCGACTTTCACAACGATTCTCGCTGCGCGGAATGTTTTTCATCACCATGGGAGTCATCGCGCTCGGCACCGCACTGCTTGCGTGGGACATCACTCCCCTTCCGTACGGCGCGCTCCCGCTTTCCATGTTCTGTTTCGGACTCGCGCTGTCGTCGTCCAAACCTGCACTGCAGGTCGCCACGCAACGCGTCGTTCCGCTTGAAGATCGCGGCCAGCTTGCCGCTATGAATGAAGCGGGCTGGTCGCTTGGCGGCGCACTTGGCATCGCGATCGTCGGAACGTTGTTGCTTGCGGCACTCACCAGTGGGATCCAGCAGAACATGTTGAGCGATTCCCGATTGGGTCCGGAAGCCAAAGCTGTCGTGCAGAAATACATCGAACGCGGCATCGCCATCGTTCCTGATACTCGAGTTCGCACGATTCTCATCAATGAGGGAATTTCACAGGGGGAGATCGAGATCATGTCCGACCACTATTCCGATGCCGCCACGTGGGCCCTTCTTGCATCGGTTCTCGGCACGAGCATCCTTGCCCTCATCTCGTTCGGGTTCGTTCTCCGCCTTCCGAAGAAAGATCCCGAACCCGTCGATGTCTAGAGTGTCGCCGTGACCATCCAGATGGCGATCCTGATCATCTTGCTGACGCTCATCGTCGGCTCGATCTTCTATGCCCTTGTCGCCCGATACAGCCCGGAAGGCGGCCGTTCCGACCGCACACCAACCAACGTCTACGTGGTCACCGGTGGAGCGATGTCGCTGCTCATCGCGTTCACGATGGCGGCAACGTTTTCGCAGTACAACCAGGGACAAGCCGCGGCACAGCAAGAGGCCGATGCGGTGCTGACCATGTGGCGTGCGACAGCATTCATGAGCCCTGAAGTTGGTTCGCCGCTTCGCGACCAACTCGTTTGCTATGCCGATGAAGTCATCAATGTGGAATGGCCGGCAATGGCCGATGGCAACGGCTCGGTTTCCTCAGAGGTCACGCAAACGCTTCGCGAGAGCGACAGCATTTTGGCCTCGAACGTTTCCGGTGCTGGCGTCGGACTGGGAATGTGGGAATCAGCAAATTCGCAGCGCTTGGCCGCCCATCAATCACGACTGCTCGTCGCGGAAACTGGCGTTCCACCGCTGCTGATGTTGTTGCTCATCATTGGCTCGATCATCACAATCGGTTCATTGATTGTGTATGCCGATAAATCAAAGCCCACGTGGGGTCACACCCTCGTGATTATCGGTCCGTTGTTCGTCGCCTCAGCAGCAATCGTTGTCATCGCGTTCTTTGATCATCCCTATTCCGATACTCCGGGATCGATCAAACCAACGGCAATGAAGGTTGCGCTGACGCACATCACCCAAGATCAGATCGCCGGGCTTCCGCTGCCAACCTGCACCGGATCCCCAACTCCCTGAACTTGAGCACGCGGGATTAGCGGCCGACGAGACCCGCGTCGATCTTCATCTGCAAACCGGTGACGTAGCGCGCTTCATCGCTGGCGAGGTACACGACCGCGTTGGTGACATCGATTGGTTCGATGAACTCGACAGGCATCGTGTTCATGAATACCGGGCCAACGGTGAACGCGCGCTCTTCAATCAGCGCACCAAGACCAGGAACATTTCCCATTGGCGTGGTCACGCCAGCTTGGTGAATGGAGTTCGCACGAATGTTGTATTCGCCATATTCGATGGCGAGCGCATTGGTAATGCCCACAAGTCCGTGCTTCGAAGCGGTGTAACCGAGAGTGAACGGCTGACCCATAAGTCCCGCCGATGAACTGATGATGATGAACGAGCCACCTTGGCCACGCTCAAGGAAATGCGGAAGCACGGCCTGCACGGTGTTGAACGCACCGGTGAGGTTGACGTCGATCACGTCTTGCCACTGGTCTTGGGTGAGTTCATGTGTGCGAGCCCAGTTGAGAATGCCCGCGTTCGCGACCACCGTGGTGATGTAGCCAAGTTCTTCGATGCCCCGTTGTGCGAGCGCTTTCAGCGCATCGGCATCACGCACATCGACTTGAGCACTCACAACGCGGCGTCCCGTTGCTTCAACAAGGCGAACAGTTTCCGCAAGTTCTTCCGGAGTTGCCGGTTCAACACCACTGGTGCCAACCGGTCCGCAAATATCGCTCACGATGACGTCGGCGCCCTCTTCAGCCATGCGCACTGCATGCGAACGACCCTGTCCACGAGCAGCACCAGTGATGAACGCGACCTTGCCTGCGAGACGACCCACGACATTCCCCTTGCACAATTCACGTCGGTCGGACGACCGATCAGTGGGCAGAGAGTAGCCGCCCATCTCGCACGCTTCCGCCTCGTTCTGACCCGACACTCATTCGCATAACGTCTGAATATGACTTTCGTGCCACGTCGTTCCTTCCGCCTCGTCGCGGCGCTCCTTACTCTCAGCACGGGCTTGTTGTTGGTCGGGTGTTCAGGGTCTGACTCGACAGCAACGTCGTCGACAACAACGACCACCACAGCGTCGAGCGCACCTGGCAAACCGCAGGTCTCCACGGTTCTCAACAAACAAGCGCAAACCGTGCTTGATCAGTTGCTGCAGTATCCAACCGGATCTCAAGCGCAGGTGTCATCGGCCCTGCTCACCATCGACCCAGGCGTTTCCACCGGGCTCCACAAACACGATGCGCCGATGTACGCGTACATCCTTGAGGGAACGCTGACGGTCACCTACGAGGGCGGCATCGTTAAGGAGTACTCCGCTGGTTCCGCGATTCTTGAAGCGGTCGGCACCGCGCATAACGGTGAAAACAAAACCGACAAACCGGTGAAGTTGCTCGTTGTGAACATCGGCGCCGAAGGTGTCGCCAACACCGTCACGTTGTAACGCAACAAACCCTTACGAAGCCGGGGCACTCCAGCGCGCGAGTTCGGTGCGGAGCCAACCGTTTTCCCAGAAGCTCACATCGCCACCGTTCTCGAGCAGGTACTGATGCGAACTGGCCATGAGCGCGCGCAGACGAGGATTGTCCGATTCGCTTTGTGCAATCGCTTCACCGAGTTTGATGGCCAAAGGTGCATTCCCACGGGCAAGGGCTGCTTCTGCACGATCAAGCGCAGCGTCGGTGCCAGTGAGCGCTAACAATTCCGCAAGTGCCGCGGGTGCACTGTCGGGATAGAACTCGGTGGTGGATTCAAGTTTGAACCAACCGACGTACTCCTCCCAGAACGTGCGCACCGCCCACGACACTTTGCCGTAGCCCTGGCCAACTCGGAGTTCGGGGGGAAGTTCGATTTTGTCCATGAGTGTCCACATGTCGACACCGGCGTTGAATCCCTTGAGCGATTCCTCATGCACATAGACAACCGCGTCATGAAGTCGTTCAAGCGATGCACTGATGAGGTCTGCGCCAACAATCGGTTCGAAGCGACCAGTCACCAGGATCTCGGGACGAAGTTCACGAACCAATCGATTCGTCGCAAGTTGCGGCTCTACAAACCGATACTTATCGCCACGAATCGTGTTGATGTTCGGAAAGTGCGGGAACAGTGGACCGAACAGATTGCTTACTAACGCGATCTTGTGATCTGGCAGCCAGACAATGCAGCAATCTGTCGTTTCACCCACTGCCGCATACAACTCAACGCGAAGTCCATCAACAGTGAGCGCCAGGCGATCCTCAAACAAGATGTCCGGCATGGGCTCGGACTGGGCCATCGAAACGCCCGGGTTTTCTTTGTAGATTCGCTGTGCATCGGTGCCGAGCATGTCGAACCAAATACCTGCGGTACGCATGCGCAACCCCTGAATGCGCTTGTCATCGCGCTGGTGAGCGGGGTTATTCGCCTGCGCGACGTACTTCGTTCCGGGCTCCTTGAACAGATCAACGCCACCAACATGATCAACGTGTCCCTGCGTGGTCACGATGTAGTGGGTCGGGCCAGGACAGATCGCATCGAAGACGCGCTTGTGGTGCGGCGCCTCATAGCCCATGCCCGTATTCACAATGATCCGACCGTTGTCGGTCAGGATCATGTAGGTCGCGGTGGTTCCACCCGATCGGTAGATCAGTCCATCGACAATCGGATACGCAGGATCGTCATAGACGGGGGTCAGTAGCTCTTTCCCGGGTCGAGTATCAATGAGATGGTCGACCTGCTCTTGGATGTTCATTGGACCTCGATCTTTACGGGGAACGTGTTCATGTAGTCAGAGAATCGGGCACGCACTTCTTCGGGCGTGATATTGAAATCACCACGAAGGTCGTACACGACTCGGCCTTCTTTCCCGCGCGGATGTGCATCTTGGTACGCCGCGACCTCAGCCTTCGCTGCCTCGGTGAAGTCGATTTCGGCCATGTCGTAGATACGTTGCAACGTGCCCGCCTCATCGGCCATGTACTCATGGAAATACACATCGGTGGTTCGATCTGCGGGCAGAAGATGCCGGTCGCGCATCGATGCATCAAGCAGCATTCCGATGCGCTCAATCCAGTAGTCGCGATACCACTCGGGATTGGGCGTTTTGTACGCGGTTCGGGCGCCATAGGTGACCATCGTGATCGTTGACTGCACCACCGCAACCGGATCGCGGTGTGTCACCACAATCGATGCGTCGGGGAACGTCGTCATCAGCGGGCCGATTTGCTCAAGATGCTGCGGAGACTTCAACACCCAACGTTCTCGTGGGCGGTACCACTGCATGATCTGCAGCACGGTCTTCATGTAGGCGTAGGACTCGGTTTGATCGTGAGCGACGTAGTAGTCGCGCCATTTCGGCGCACGCGCGACCCACTCGAGGTTGTAGCTCGTGAAATCCGGCGTCATGAGTTCAAGTTCTTCATGTACATGATCAGGATTCATCGGATGCATTGCGGCAACGAATGGTGCGCCCACCTGCATCGCTTCCCACATCCCCTGACAGCGCGTCCATCGCGGGTCCACGCCGTCGGCGGGGATCGCTTCGCGCGGATCAGGCACTGGTTGATACGACTCCCACAGCGGCATTGAACGGAAGCGGCTGTCGGAGGCGAGCAGATTCACCAGATTGGTGGTGCCCGAACGCGGAAGCCCGATCACAATCACCGGCTTCTCAATCGGAATTTCGAGAATTTCCGGGTGCTGTTTCAGGAGGTCGCGAATTCGAAGTCGATTGGATGCATACCGAACGCAATCGCCAAACATCAGCATTCGACCAAGCCCCGTGCGTTCCGGGTCGGCGTTCATTTCGTCAAGCTGCACGGCAAGGCGCTCGCGAAAATCATCGGGACCAAAATCGCTCAGTTCGGTTGCCGCCACCGCTGCTGCGCAAATGGCGTCGACGCTCAGTTCGGTTTCCACCGTCTCGCCGTAGTCGCGTCCCATTTTTTGGACATCGTTGAGGACGGGATTGCGCAGATCGTCAATGCGAATTTCGTTTGTCATAACTGTTCCCCGCTTTACAGCGCGAGGTAGCCGCCGTCGACAGCAAGCGCTGTACCGGTCGTGAAAGACGATGCCGAGGATGAAAGGAACAGCACTGCCGCTGCGACCTCTTCGGGTGTTCCCATCCGCCGCATCATCTGTTTGGCCAGTTCGCCATCGAGCATCTCAGGGAACGGTTTCATCGGAGCAGTCATGGGCGTATCGATGAGTCCGGGCGCAACGGCGTTCACTCGAATGCCGTCATTCACCCATTGCAGCGCGAGATTGCGAGTGAGAGCGAGAAGCGCTGCCTTCGACGATGAATAACCGGGAACGATTGTCGTGGCCCGATACGTCATCATCGAAATGATGTTGACGACACTGGCACCCCCTGCCATTGAACTTTTCGCGAGTGCGTCACGGGAACGAACAG